>JAFGPH010000627.1 GCA_016926135.1 Deltaproteobacteria bacterium | reverse complement strand
CGGCCTTTCCTGATAGAGCCGATGCTGGATGAAGGCCCTGACGATGGACGCGGTCGCCTCGGGACGGAGGGTGAGCCCTTTCCCCCTGCTGTCGGTCAGGGTGTACATCTCCTTGGAGACGATGTCGGTCTCCTCGCCAATGCTGCGGTTGAAGAGCTCCGTGGCCTCCAGGAGGGGAGGCCTGATCTCCTGAAATCCGAAGCACCTGAAAACCTTTCTCGCCTCCGACTCCACCCGTTGCCAGGTGGGCATCTCTTCGGGGAGAAGGTCTTTGAAGCCTTTGATCGCAGCGAATTCCAAAAGACCGGTGCCTTTCTAAGGATCTGTTGTCTCACGTGAAGGCGCAAAGAACGCCAAGAAAGGTTACATGATATCGCTTTGCTTTCAAGCGAGCGTGCCGGGCCGGACGTGGCGGCCCAAAACCCCGGGCCGCGATCAAGGCAGGCAACCTGCGGGATGAAAGCACAGGGTCTTGTAGCAGAGGGATTCCGGCTTCGTCAACCCCCTTCACTCCACCTTGATCCGGGTGGCCTTCTTCCCTTCCCCGGCGTGGGCTTCCTTTTCCAGCTTGTCGATTCTCTCGTCCACCAGGCTTCGGACGGCCCTCAGAAACTCGATCCGGGACTGGTTCAGATGATCGTGAAACTTGGATTTGCCCTTGGAGGTCTTCTGAAACTCCATGAAGAACCTGCCTACAGGACACGCAAACGCCTCTTCTTTATGCTTTTCCTTCGCCATGTTGTTCTCCTTCAAAAGAGATGTAGAGATGTTGTCCTTCCAGCCGTGCCTTCACCGACCCGGAGGCGGCTACGTGCCTCGGTAGGAGGACGTGCCTCTTAAAACCGCCCACCCGCACAAGCAGTTCGTCCGAAATCTTGTGCAGTTCCACGTTATCCGTGGAAAGGAAAGGGAGCTTCATGACCAGCAGATAGCGGCCGTCTTCCTTGGACAGGGCATAGGGCTCGCCTGTGAAGAAACGCCCCAGGGGGTTGCGGTCCCCGTAAATCCGTTGGGCCAGCGCGCGGAGCCGATCGAAGCCCAGGATTTCGTTTTTGAACAGGGGCACCGGAAACAGGGGAACGGGGCTGAAGAGTTCTTCCGCCTTCTCCATGTTAATTTTCTGGGTTTTTCGCCAGCCTTTGAAATAGGCGTCCCTCAACCCTTCCGGCAGGACCCGGTTGATGATGACCGCGTCGATATTCATCTTGTAGAGGGAGAAATACATGAAGGCCCTTTGGGTCTCCTTGAGGACCACCTTTTCAGGGTTGGTCACCAGGCGTACCGTGGTCGTCTCGGGATCCACCAGAAGTTGATCCACGCCCCTCAAGCGTTCGAACAGGTGGGCGACGGCATCGAAGTAATCGTCGCCGGGGAGGGGCACGTCGTAGAGTGTCTTTGCGATAGGCCTGACCAGCTTGGCCAGGGCCTTTTCCATCTTGAAGACCTTCTTCATGTACCACTCGAGGGTGGTGGGAATGCTGATGAACCGGAGGGATTCCCCGGTGGGGGCGCAGTCCAGGATGAGCACATCGTACTTCTTCTTCTGCACATAACGGTTGATGTAGAGGAGAAGGCTCACCTCTTCCATGCCCGGCAGGATGGCCAGTTCCTCGGCCAGGATCTCATCCAGACCGGTGGTGTGAAAGAGCATGGAGATGTATTTGTGGATATCCCCCCAGTTGGTCTGGATCTCTTCCTGAATGTCCAGTTCCTGGATCCAGAGGTTCTTGTCCACCTTCAGGGGCTTTCCCCTGTTCTGGTCCAGCAACCCCTTGTCCAGATCGAAGATGTCGGAAAGGCTGTGGGCGATGTCCAGGGACATGATAATGGTCCGGTGCCCCATCTCGGCGGCCCGGATGCCGGTGGCGGCCGCCACACTCGTCTTCCCGACCCCTCCCTTGCCTGCAAAAAAGATGATTCTCACGGATTCCCTTTCCTTCCCTGCAGCGTCTTCAGCGAAGTGCTGTTCGGGAACCATTTTACCACGAATGCGTCCCCAAGGGAACATGCCCGGCCCTGCCTGTCCGAAATGGAAATGATCGCCACAGGCCTCGGGGATACCTTCAGAAGTTCCCATTTTACTCACATGAATGCGAGATTGAGATAGAAGATGCCGGCCTCCATTTTCACCTGGACCGTGTACTCCTTTCCCTCCAGAGCCCGGAAGAGATGCATCATGCGGCGGTTGTCCACCATCACCTGGGCCGTGAATGCGTTCAGCCCCCTGCTCCTGCCCAAGGTGGTGAGATGGGCAACCAGTTGTCTGCCGATGCCCTGGTTCTGGTAGTCATCCCTCACGGCAAAGGCCGCCTCTGCGGTGCCTTCCTCCTTGTTGAGGTCGTAGCGCGCCATCCCCAGCACCTGCGCGTCATCCTTCTGCCCGGCCAGGGCAAGGATCGTGAGCTGGTGTACGTAGTCCACATTCACCAGTCTCTCCACAAAGTCGTCGGTCGGACGGATGAGTCTGAAGAACTTGAGATAAACGCTCTGATCCGACAAGGACAGGAGGAAGCGCTTGAAGCGTGGTCCGTCACCGGCCTTGATGGGCCTCAGGAAGATCCGGATGCCGGTCTTCGTGGTGGACCAGGTTTCCATCTCCCGGGGGTAGCCCTCTGTATCTGCCGGACTGTTCATTCTGTTCCCGCTCAACAGGCTCTTTTGCCTCCCCACCCAATCTCTCCGGTTTCAACCTGCCTGTCAAGCCGATCCATCGCCGGCTGAGTCTGCCCTCACAACTCAACCGCCACGACGGGGCCATCCTCAGGTATCGGGAGGACAAAACGGTCGGGTTGACCATTCCTGATGCAGTCAGACCAGAGGAGGGCATTTCGTGAAGGTCCGGCGATCGCCTTTTTGGATACCTCAGACTTATCCAACGTTCTGGTGCAAACAGATACTCTGGGGTCCTGGCTTGATGGATATCACAACTTCACGATGTAGGACAGGATGATGCGG
>JAFGPH010000626.1 GCA_016926135.1 Deltaproteobacteria bacterium | reverse complement strand
TTGACCCTTTTCCACGATCTGGAATTCAACAATGCCGTTCAATTGAAACAGTTTCGTTCCGAGATCACTCATGAAGAGGCGATCTCTATTGCCTCCAGGAGACAGGAACATGAGAACAAAGGGATCTATTATCGCCCTTCAATCAACTGGACGGAAACATTTCAATGCGGAATCGATCTTTCAAAAGAACATACGGGGACCATCGGTTCCCGGTCCCTGGATATTCTTCATATTGCATCGGCCCTGACCATGAAAGCCAACAAGTTTCTGACTCTTGACGAGAGGCAGATACAATTGGCTCTCCTTGCCGGCTTGAAACTGGAAAAGTGCACTGGGTGAGGTGATGGGTGATGGTGATGGTGGGTGAGGTGATAAGAACTTGCTTCAGATGTGCGGGAGTATACGGGAATCCGCCCTTGTGTGTCAAGCGAGAAATGGGCACAACATGCTGAGGGTTGCGGGATCGATCTGGACGGGTGCAACACGAGATGACAGGGCCTGCAACGAACGGAAAGCTGAGGACGCACCATCTTCGGTGAGGTACGGCGTTTTGAGGGTAAGAGGAACAAGAATCCCCCCCAGGCCGCATGTTGATTTCAAACTCAGGCTGCGCCACAGGGCTTACTGGGTCGACATAAAGCGCGTTATCGGAAGGGGGGACCTGCGAGTCTGAATAATCGATATGGGGCTCGGTGTATAGGGACTTCGCTTTGGCCATGCGGGGTGGGGGTCGAGGTTCTACCTCCCAAAGACCCAAGTGCTTGAGGATCTTTTTAACGGACCATTTGTTCGCCCTTGTTTGGGATATGGGAACACATTGCGGCGAGCCATTCCAGTGCATTAAAGGTCTTCTCCTTTGTGCCATCCTTTGACCGGTAGAGAACCCTGGACTCATCCGGGATGTAGGTCATCCTCTCCTGAGAGAAGGAGGCCCGGATGATGTATCTGGCGATGTTCTCCAGGACTTCCTCGTCACAGGATCGAATCCTGGGACCGCAATGGACACTGAAGCCGGAATGCCGCCACGACAGGATCAGCTTTACCACTTTCCCCGTGATTTTTCCTTTTCTCCAGAGCATCTTCAGGACCTTGTGCTGAAAGATCTTTTCCAGGGCCACCGTGTCCAATGCCGGGGCTACCGTGAACCATCCGCTTCCATAGAAAACCTCATAGGTGCAGAGTACGTGGCAGTGGGGGTTGAAGTTCAGGAAATCCCCAAAGTAAATGAACGAACGCAGGCCGAGAGGATTGCCGCGATTCGCCCCCCCCCTTTTCAACGGGCTCGCGGAGCAGATCTGCCTGCGGCTTTCTTGTTGACAAAGATTTACACAAATTATACATTGTTTATACTGATAGACTGAAGGAGCGATGAACATGGAAGCAACTCTCAGGAAATGGGGCAACAGCATCGGGCTTAGAATCCCGGCAGGGCTTATGGCCGAGCTTAATATGTCGGAGAACTCGACCGTCGATCTCAGGATCGAAAACGGGAAGCTGATCGTGTCCCCAAAACAGAGAAGGAAATGGAAATACTCGCTTGGCGAGCTACTCGCGGGAGTCACCGAAGAAAACATCCACCCCGAAACGGATTGGGGAATTCCGGTAGGAGATGAAGCCTGGTGAGTCAAAAGGAAATTTTTCCCAAACGGGGCGATGTGATCAGGGTCAATTTCGATCCCGTGATCGGTCATGAACAGGGCGGGGAGCGGCCCGCTCTCGTCCTCTCCGCAGACGACTATAACCGGGTTGTGGGCCTTGCCATCGTGGTGCCGATCACCATGCGGGGAAAAGGCTACCCCTTTGAGGTCCAAATCCCCCACGGGCACAAGGTTAGAGGGGTGATCCTCGCCGACCACGTGAAATGCATTGACTGGCGAAAGAGAGGCGTGAAGCCTTTGGACACTCTGCCTGTCGCGGTGATGGATGAAGTCGAAGAAAGACTCGGTCCCCTGATGTTCCCGTAATGGGGAATACAGGTCGTGACCATCCAGTGACCGGAAGGACAAGGAGTTCCGTGCCCGTCAGATGTACTGTTTAGAGCCTCAGCGCAGGCTGCGAAGAAAATCCCCCACACCCTCTGCTCCGTGACTCTCCATAATCCCAATCATCCGGGTCCCGATCACGGCTATCTCTGTCTTCCCCTTCAGGAAATCCATGTCCCCTTTTTCCTTTACCCCAAAACCCACAGCGAGGGGGAGATGGGTCGCTTGGCGACACCGTTCAAGATAGATTTCCGTCTCTTCGGAAAAAGTCGTCTTTGAGCCGGTGATGCCTTTGCGGGACACACAGTAGATGAAGCCGCTCGCCAGAGAAGCGATATGGCGCATCCGTTCATCCGGTGTGGTGGGTGAGAAGATCGGGACAGGGGCGAGTCCATGATCTCTCATGGCTTCCAGATAATCTCCCCCTTCTTCCAAAGGGAGATCCGGGACGATGGCGCCCTTCAGGTTTCTCCCGGCCAGGGCGGAGGCAAAACCGTCGATCCCATATGTAAAGAAGATGTTATAGTAGCTCATGATCAGAAAAGGGATATCAAAGGCATTTGCGACCTCCCCGGCAAAATTGAGACACCGCTCCACGGTTGCCCCTTTTTTCAATGCTCTGTGACAGGCTCGAAGGATGACCGGCCCATCGGCAATGGGCTCGGAGAACGGGATCTGCAATTCCATCAGATCCATACCCGCCTTCACCGTGGATCGAACCGTTTCGAAGCACTCCTCGAACGAGGGGTATCCCATGACGAGGTGAGTCATGATCAGGATATCCTTTTCCTCCAGTCTCCTGCGCAGGTATGATTCAAGGACCATACTCCCCTGCCCTTCTTTTGATGAACGACTGCCATTCAGAGTCGCCCAGTGCGTCGGCTATGGTGAAGATGTCCTTGTCCCCCCTCCCCGACATATTGATCATGACCATATCGTCTCCGGACAGCTCAGGGATTTCCTTGAATGCCCGGGCGAAGGCATGGGCCGATTCCAGGGCGGGGATAAGCCCCTCCTTCCGGAGGGTCAGCGACAGGGCCTGGAGAACCTCCCGGTCTGTGGCCGCCTCGAACCGCACCCGGCCTTGCTTTCGCAGGAAGGCAAGCATGGGCGAAATCCCCACATAATCCAGACCCGCCGCCACGCTGTGGGTCTCTTTCATCTGCCCGTCTCCGTCCTGGAGAAAGTAGCTCTTGTATCCCTGGGCCACACCGATGCTGCCGTCGCCGGATGCAAGTCTTGCTGCATGATGTCCCGTTTCGAGCCCCTTGCCGCCGGCCTCGACCGCCACGAGTTCGACTGGATCTCCAAGGAAGCTGCTGAAGATCCCCAAGGCATTGGACCCGCCGCCCGCGCAGGCATAGATGCGGTCGGGGAGTCTTCCATCCCTTTCCAGGATCTGGCTGCGTGCCTCCTGGCCGATGATGGCTTGGAAGTAGGTGACCATCTCGGGAAAGGGGTGCGGACCGCAGGCCGTCCCCAACACGTAGTGCGTATCGTCCGGGTGGGTGGCCCAGTCTCGGAAGGCCTGGCTGATCGCATCCTTCAAGGTGCGGGTACCGTCCCTTACCGGAATGACCCGGGCACCCAGGCGTTCCATCCAGAACACATTGGGCCTCTGCCTCCAGAGATCGGCCTCTCCCATGTAGATGGTGCACGTGAACCCGAACCTGGCGGCCATGGCAGCGGTGGCTACCCCGTGCTGGCCGGCGCCCGTTTCCGCAATGACCCTGGATTTGCCCATCCGCTTCGTCAGCAGGCCCTGCCCCATGACATTGTTGGCCTTGTGGGCACCGGTATGGTTCAGGTCTTCCCTCTTGATATAGATCCGTGCCCCGCCAAAGTAACGGGTGAGGTTCTGCGCCGGGGTGATGGGGGTGGGTCGGCCGGAATAGGTGGACATCAGATCCACGTAATCCTTCCAAAAGGCCGGATCATTCCTGGCCTCTTCAAATGCCGCCCGCAGCCGCTCAAAAGTGGCCGCCAGAATCTCCGGGATGAACATGCCGCCGAATTCTCCATAGTAGCCGCGATCATTCCTCTTCAGCATTACCACTGTGAATTTCCCTCATTCTCTGAAGCAACTTTTTCATAAGGAAAAAACTTTTTTTCCCCGGACTCTCTTCAATGCCGCTGCCCACATCCACGGCATAGGGCCGGACCACGGTGACGGCCTCGCACACATTGCCCGGATTCAGGCCCCCTGCCAGGATGACGGGCACCCCCATTTCCTTGCCGCTCAGGGCCAGACCCCAGTCAAAGGTTTTTCCCGTTCCCCCCCTCCGGTCCTCCACATATGTGTCGAAGAGGAAGGCCCTTACCTTTCCGCGGTAAGACTCCAGCGATTGAAGGTCCGGTTCCCCTTTGAGTCGAAAGGCCTTGATGGTGCGAGGCATGAGTGTCTTGCAGAGATCCGGGGGTTCATCCCCATGGAGCTGGACCATGTCCAGCCCGCAAAACCTCACGATCTCCTCCACCCGCACCGGGTTCTCATTGACAAAGACGCCCACCGTCTGCACAAAGGGTGGAAGCCCCTGAATGATACGACGCGCCACCTCGGGACTCACCCTTCTGGAGCTCGGGGCAAAGACGAAACCGAGGGCGTCCACCCCCAACGTAACGGCAAGCATGGCGTCCCGATCATTCGTGATACCGCAGAACTTGACCCTGACCATCTTCACCTCTTCCCGCCCGGACAAGGGAGCGGACCTTGTCTGCCGGGTTCACGCTTTTCATGATCGAGGTCCCCACAAGAACCGCATGGACCCCGCATTTCCTCAAGGAGTGAATATCCGCCTCGTTGCCGATGCCGCTTTCGCTCACGATGACGCGTCCTTCGGGTACCCATGGCGACAGATCGACGGTCGTGCCGGGGTCGATTTGAAATGTATCCAGGTTACGGTTGTTGATCCCTATGATGTCGGCCCCGCAGTGAAGCGCCTTATCGAGATCACGCCTGTCATGGATTTCGGTGAGCGCCGAGAGTTCGAGTTCCCGGCAGAGCCGCAGCAACGCCTTAAGCTTTGGCGCTGGCAGGATGCGCGCGATGAGCAGAACAGCGTCGGCACTGCACAGAAGGGATTCCCTGACCTGGATCTCGTCGATCAGGAAATCCTTCCGTAACAAGGGCAGGGCGATGGCCTCTTTCAGACGGGGGAGATGTCGGATGTCACCCCCGAAAAACCGGTTGTCCGTCACCAGGGACACAGCCGCCGCTCCGCTTTGCTGGAATGCCTTGCCTATGGAACAGGGGTCGCTCTTTGGGCGAATGAGACCCGCGGAAGGGGAAGCGAACTTGATCTCTGCGATCAGGTTGATTCCGCCTGGTTGAGAGATGGCCCCCTTGAAGTCACGAATTGGGGACGGCTTTCTGTCCTGCGATACGCCGTTGTCCGTGGCCCTCAGCCGCTCCACTTCTTTCTGCTTCTCGATCAATATCTCCCGGAACATGGCTTTCACCGGCGAGGCGGATCAAGGCTCGCAGAGGACAAAGAACCCGCACTGCTGGGTAAAACGGACCAGGGAGTCCAGTTTCTCCCCGGCCCTGCCGGAATCGATGGATTCCCTGCCCCTTTCGATCCCCTCCCTGAAGTCGCCATCCAGCCCCGCTGCCATGAATGCAGCCGCTGCGTTGAGCAGGACCATGTCGCGCTTCGGTCCTTTCCTGCCCTCCAGGATCTCTTTGATGATACTGGCGTTTTTTTTGGCATCCCCTCCCGTGATTTCTTCAGGCGCCGCGCTACGGAGCCCATACTGTTCGGGGTGGATCTCGGAGGTCGTCACCTTTCCCTCCTTCAGATGGGAAACGCGGGTGGAACCGCAGATGCTGATCTCGTCGAAGGTTCCCTCGCCGCATACCACAAAGGCCTCCCGGGCACCGAGCCTGCCAAGGACGGCGGCCAGCTTTTCGGTCAGCTCCATGTCGTAGACCCCCAGGACCTGGGCCGTGGCCCCGGCGGGATTGGTGAGGGGTCCCAGCAGGTTGAAGATGGTCCGGAGACCCACTTCCTGTCTGGGACCTGCTGCGTACTTCATGGCGCCGTGATAGAGGGGGGCATAGAGGAACCCTATTCCCACCTCCCGGATGCACTTTTCCGCGTCTCCATAACTGATTTCCAGGTTGACGCCCAGGCTCGACAGGACATCCGCGCTGCCGCACCGGCTGGATACGGCGCGATTTCCATGTTTGGCCACCCTTACACCGGCCCCTGCAGCCACAAAAGCCGTTGCCGTTGACACGTTGAAGGTGTTGGTTCCGTCACCCCCGGTGCCGCACGTATCGAGGATCGTTTCGTCCTCCACATTGATCTCGTCCCGGTCAAGGTTCACGAGATGGTTGTTGAGGTTGATCTGTTTGGCCGCAGCCCTCATGGCCCGGGCGGCTCCAGTGATCTCATCCACGGTTTCCCCCTTCATCCTCAAGGCCGTGATGAACGAGCCTATCTGCGCCGGTGTGGCCTTTCCGGTCATGATGGCCTCCATGGTCCTTTCCATCTCCTCCTCGGTGAGATCTCTCCCCTTCACCACTTTTGCGATGGCTTCTTTGATCATAGCTCGATACCTCCTTCTGTTGATTTTATGCGTAGGGATGGGTTTTCTGCTGATATCACGCCTCGACAACAAAGGCCGTGGGGATTGAAGCCCCACGGCCTTCAGGAAAACTGCGTCAGAAACAAAAAAACCGTGGGACCTCTTGGAAGCAAGCCCACGGTTTGAAATTGTCCGATCAGTGTCTTAGGGCGGGCACACCTCCTGCTGGGAGTTGCACCACCACCAGTTCCTGAGTGCGAGTATTTCCCTTTCTTGAATCATGGATCGTGTGTAATGGCTTTGCGAAGACATGTCAAGGGAAATCTAGGAAGATGTCGAACGAGAAAAGAACCCCACGATGGAGGCGGTGAGGGATTCGATGGTGTACTCCGGGGCCACCAGACTCACCTTTAACCCTGTCTTCTCGGCCGTCCTGGCGGTCACGGGGCCGATGCAGGCCACGACCGGACCCTCCATCCACCGGTAGAACGCCTCTCCTTCTTCACGGAACAACTCAACGAAATTGGAGACCGTGGAAGAACTGGTGAAGGTGACCATGTGGATCTCACCCTTTTGGAGCATCTCCTTAACCCCCTCCAGGTCACCCGCCGCCTTTACGGTGCGGTAGGTCTCCACCACATCCACGACGGCCCCCATCTTCCGGAGTTCCTCGGGAAGCACCTCTCTTGCCTGTGCGGCCCTCGGCAACAGGATCCTGGCGCCTCCCACCTCCTCGTTGCGGAGGGCCTCCACCACCGCCTCGGCCCTGAACTCATCGGGGATGAGATCCGGCCGGATCCCCCTTTTGCGTAAGGCATTTCCTGTGCTGGATCCGATGGCAGCCACCTTGACCGCCTTGAAGGCCCGTGAGTCTTTTCCCAGGGTCCACAGCCTTTCGAAGAAGAACCTGACTCCGTTCACGCTCGTGAAGATCACCCACCGGTATTTTTCGAGCGCTCCGATAGCCTCGTCCATGTCTCGATCGTCGGAGGGGGGGACCACCTCGATCGTGGGGAATTCGATGCACTCCGCCCCGAGTTCAGAGAGACCTGCCAGGAATGTGCTTGCCTGCTCCCGGGCCCTGGTGACCACGATCCTTCTTCCGAAGAGGGGTTTCTTTTCGAACCAATCGAGCTCTTCCCTCAAGCGGACCACCTCCCCTACGAGGATGACGGCCGGAGGCTTCAAGCCCTCCTTCCGGACCCGTTCATCGATGTCCCGGAGGGACCCCACCACGGTCCTTTGCTCCGCCACCGTGCCCCTGTGAATGACGGCTACAGGGGTGTCCGGCGACCGGCCGTTTTGCATCAGGCTCCCGGCGATTCCGGAGAGATTCCCCATGCCCATCAGGAAGACCAGGGTCCCGGCGCCGGTGGAGAGTTTGTCCCATGCGATGTCCGACTTCTCCTTCCGGGGATCTTCGTGGCCCGTGATGAAGGCCACCGTGGATGTGAAATCCCTGTGGGTGAGGGGTATCCCGGCATAGGCAGGTGCGGCGATGGCCGAGGTCACGCCGGGCACGATCTCGCAGGGAACGCCTGCCCGGGCGAGTTCCTGGGCCTCCTCTCCCCCGCGGCCGAAGATGAACGGATCTCCCCCCTTGAGCCTGACCACGGCGAGCCCGGCCGCTGCCTTTTCCACGATCAGGCCGTTGATCTTTTCCTGGCTCATGGTATGCCGGCCGCCCTCTTTGCCGGCGTAAATCAGCTCTGCCCCTTCGC
The DNA here is from genome assembly GCA_016926135.1 of Deltaproteobacteria bacterium. The sequence continues at coordinate 2,989 of JAFGPH010000626.1, read as the reverse complement.
CTGCGTACTGCAGGAAGACCCGGTTGGCCAGGTTGTCGTAGACGACGACATCAGCCTTTTCGAGGCATTCCCTTGCTTTCAGGGTGAGAAGACCGGGGTCCCCGGGACCGGCTCCCACCAGGTACACAATGCCTTTGCCGCCCTTCTGCACAGGACTCCAACGGTACTTCTCATCGTCATTCACGAAAGAACCACCCTTCATTCTCACACAAAGTCACCAAGACACGAACCCCTAAGCCCTCCCATAGAACTTGGCCAGGATCCTCTCTGCCCCCATGGCGAGGAGCTGTTCCGCCAGGGCCACGCCGAGATCCTCCGCCCTGTCCCTTGCGCCTGACCCCTGTTCCCGGATCACCCTGCTCCCGTCCAGTTCGGCTACCATGCCGTCCAGGACGATGACGTCCCCCTTGAGGGAACCGTGGCAGGCCACGGGCACCTGGCACCCGCCTCCCAGGGTCTTCAGAAAGGCCCTCTCCGCCCTGACCGCGGTCTCCGTGTCTCCGTGATTGAGGAAACGGAGAAGCTCCAGGGTGGCATGATCTCCCGTTCTCGTCTCCAGACCCAGTGCCCCTTGACCGATGGCCGGAAGAAACTCCTCGGGCGGGAGGAGGCGGGCTATCCGCTGCGAGAGCCCGAGACGATTCAGTCCGGCCGCCGCCAGGATGACGGCCAGGCAGTCTCCGGAGGAGAGCTTCCGAAGGCGTGTGTCCACGTTGCCCCTCATCGGGACGATTCGGATGTCCGGCCTTCTGTGTAGCAGCTGGGCGGAGCGCCTCATGCTGCCTGTGCCGACAGCCGCGCCTTCAGGAAGATCCTGGAAGGAACGGTATTCGGGAGATACGAAGGCATCCCTGGGATCTTCTCTCTCCGGGAACACCGAAAACTCCAGACCTGAAGGCAGTTCCGCCGGCACGTCCTTCATGCTGTGGACGGCCAGATCCACCTCTCCCCTCAAGAGTGCCTCCTCGATTTCCTTCACGAAGAGGCCCTTGCCCCCGATTTTGCTGAGGGGGGAGTCCAGGATCTTGTCCCCCTTGGTCTTAATCTGCACAAGGGTCACCTCCACGTGCGGATGGCCGTCTTCGATCTTTTCTTTCACCCATCCACTCTGGACCAGGGCCAGCTTGCTCCCTCTCGTGCCGATCCTCAGAATCATCGCCTCTTTAACAGGAATCTTGCCAGTTCAAGGTCGTGGGGAGTGGTGACCTTGATGTTGTCCTCCATGCCCTCAATGACCCGGACGGAGATCCCCATTCTCTCCATCAACAGCGCGTCGTCTGTCACCTCGTCCCACCCCTCCTCTGCGGCCAGTCTGTGGGCGGCCAGGATATCCTCATAGCGGAAGGCCTGAGGCGTCTGCACCAGCCACACCCTCCGGCGGTCGTAAGTTCCCCTGACCAGATGGCTGTTGTCCACGTCTTTCACCGTCTCCTTGGCCGGAAGGGCCGAGATGACGGCACGGCTTTCCCTCACGGCAGCCACGATTCGATCAATCAGCTCGGGGCGCACGAGGGGCCGCACACCGTCATGGATCACCACCCATTCAAAACCGTTCCCGCAGGCCTCGATGCCCCGTCGAACGGAGTCCTGGCGCCTCTTTCCGCCGGCCACGACCTTTCTCACCTTCCCCAGTTCAAACCTGTCCACGATCCGCCGCCGGCAGTGGTCCACCTCCTGGGGTGGAACCACGAGCACGATCTCGTGGATCACGGGAGAGGACTGGAAGATGTCCAGGGTTACGGCCAGCAGGGGCCTTCCATCCAGATCCAAAAACTGCTTGGCCTGCTCCGTCCCCATGCGCAATCCCGTTCCTGCGGCAGGGATGACGGCCACGGTCCTCAACAATGAAGTGTGCTCTGATGCTGGGTTCTCAGGCATGCGGGTAACGCAGTAGATGGGCATTTTTCAGCAGCCTGCTGATGGACGACTATGCCCCGGCCAGCTTCTTGGTCTGTTTCCTGAGTCGGTTGATGCGACGTCTCAGGACATTCACCCGCTTCTTCTCCTTGTTCGCGTGAGCGGTTTTCTTTTCCTCCTTGAGCCGGGCGGCCTTACCCTTCAGATATCGGATGGTCCCCTTCTCCTCGCCGGGCTTCTTTTTTCTCGGATCCTCCAGAGGAATACCCCTCGTTTCCTTGATCACCTTGAGGAGTTCCTCCTTCTTCATGGCGTGCACACCCGTCACGCCGTCGATCTTCAAGGCAATCTCCCTCAGATCCGGCGCCGTCATCCTGTCCAGAGCTTCGCCCTCTTTGAGCTTCTCCTCCAGTGTCTTTTCCTGGGTTTCTTCCTGCCTGGCTTCCTCTTCCATATCGATTTTTTCTCCCTTCGCTCAGTGTGTCTTTTTCCGTCCCTACCGCGTTGAGGACGAAGTCTTTCTCACTCCTTCCTGAAAAAGTGCCTGAAGAAGTCGATGGGAATGGGAAAGATGGTCGTCGAATTGTTCTCCGCCGAGATCTCTCTTAACGTCTGCAAATACCTGAGCTGCAAGGCCTCCGGGTACTTCTGGATGATTCCCGCAGCCTGTGCCAGTCGATCGGCGGCCTGGAATTCACCCTCTGCATTGATCACCTTGGCCCGCCTCTCCCTTTCCGCCTCGGCCTGCTTGGCCATGGCCCTCTGCATTTCCTGAGGCAGATCGATGTGCTTCACTTCCACCGTGGTGACCTTGATGCCCCAGGGATCCGTGTGGTGGTCGAGGATCGACTGGAGTTCACCGTTGATCTTTTCCCTTTCCGAGAGGAGTTCGTCCAGTTCCACCTGGCCGCACACGCTCCTGAGGGTCGTCTGGGCCAACTGGGAGGTCGCAAAGAGAAAGTTCTCAACCTCGATGGTCGCCTTGGTCGGCTCCATGACGCGGAAGTAGATCACCGCATTGACCTTCACCGAGACATTGTCCCGTGTGATCACGTCCTGGGGTGGGACATCCATGGTGACCAGCCTCAGGCTCACCTTGACCATCTTATCGATCACGGGGATCAGGATGATC
>JAFGPH010000625.1 GCA_016926135.1 Deltaproteobacteria bacterium | reverse complement strand
CCCCGGACGGAGAGGACGTGGGCGGATTTGCCTTTCCCCCTGCTTTCGGGCTGATTCCGGGGCTTGAAGGGCCGGGCGTTCCGTCCGATTTAAAAAGTCTGCCGGCCTTGGCCATTCCCATGGCGCCCGGGGTGGAATCGCTGAATGCCGCTCTTGCCACCGGCATCGTCCTCTACCGGTGGAGGAGCCGGATCCCCAAAGATCCGGCTCAGATCGTACTTGACAAGGGAGGGGACCAGGGGGTAAGAACAATACCCCTTCAGGGAGTTTCATTGGTCGGCAGACCCTTTCGGGCGCAGGGAAGAACGAAAACCTACATCACACGGAAGACGAGGAAATCAGGGTCCGGAACCCGCACGCCAAATTAGCAATTCGCGCTTCCGGAGTTCTCAGGAGGAAACACGCACCATGCCTTCAGCCAGCAAGAAAACCGATGCCATCCGCAAACGCAAAGTCAAGCCTCACAAGAGCAACCGGAAGACCGATGCAAAAAGGCTGCAGAAGAACAGAGAGATGCTCAGGGATCTCGCATCCGGGGCGAAGTCCTGATCCGTTCAGGGTTCCCCTTCCTGCAAAGATCGCAGCCCCCTGTCCCAGAAGCAATGATCCTCCGCGTGCCGTCCGCAGGCCCTTGCCTCAAGGCGCCTGAGACCCGGTCATCAGTTCCAGGCAGTTCCGGATGACTTCCTCCGGTTGAATCAGATCCAGGCAGAGAGGCTTTTCGCAACGGCGGGCCGAGCAGGGTCGACATCCTACCCTGTGGGAGATCACGCGATAGAGGTCATCCGTCGTGTAGGGACGGGTGTGGAAGGGGTCTTCGGGTCCGAAAATTCCGACCACAGGCGTCTTGAGGGCGGCTGCAATATGCATGGGCGCACTGTCGTTGGTTATGAGGAGATCCAATCTGCCCACGAGGTATGCCAGTTCGTCGAGGTTCAGCCGCCCTGAAAGGTTCACGGCTCGGCCTTTCAGTCGGTCCTGAATGCGTCCTGCGATTCCCAGTTCATCGGGGCCGCCTAGGAGCAGGACCTGAACATCCGCTTTTCGCATGAGATGTTCGGCCACGAGGGCGTATCGATCGGGGTCCCATCTCTTCCGTGGGTTGTCCGCGCCCGGGTTGATTCCCACGGCCTTCCTTCGGAGGCCGGGAGAACCGGGGAAGACATGGCTCAGGCGTTTTTCGCACTTCGGATCCCAGAAAACCTCAATCCCGCCTCCGTCCGGAATCCCGCCTGCATGGACGGCCATGTCGGTCATCGCATCGACAAAGTGTTTGGAATGCCGGCCCTGAGCCGGGACCTTCCTGCTCAGAAACAGGCCGAACCCCTTGGCATCCAGGCCCAGCGTCTCCCCGGCCTTCACCGACCGGATGAGCAGACCCATCTTCAAGGCGCCCCGCAGCGAAATGACTCTGTAGAGGTTCACGGCCAGATCGAAACGTGTTTTCCGGATCTGTCTGAGGAGCGGGAAGATCCGGAAGAAAGACCATGAATTCCGCCTCAGCTCCCGGATGGGAAAGGCCCATACACGATCCAGGTAAGGGTAGTTTCGGGCAAGAGGCGCGGCGTCGCTGCTGGTGATCAAATGGATTTTCGCATCCGGGAAACCGTTCCGCATGGCCCTCAATGCCCTGGACGCCATAACGAGATCGCCGATACCGGCGATCATGAGAATCAGAATGGCTTCTCTGGACCCTTGCATTTTCACCCCGGAAGGTAAGCCGTATTTCTACCGAGTCTTCCCCTGAATCCGTGAAAAAGGCCCTCTATGATGGCGGCGAGTTTCTGAAATCCCCTGGGGCCCTCCAAAACAAGGATGAAGAGGAAAGCCTTGACCGCGTAAAGCAAGGTGCGCACAAGCCGATGAAAATCCCTGTATCTCACGAAAACAAAAATGTTGTTCCGGAAGGCATAATACAGCTGGAATGGGGAGGAGTAAACCCGCACGGAAGCGCCCAGAAGTCTGTAGTCGTCTTTCCCCTCCAGCCTTCTTTCCGTGCAGACGGAGGCGGGGATCCAGAAACAGGGAAGGCCTGCTGCGTTGAAGCGCATGGCGTATTCGAGGTCCTCCCCATAGATGAAGAATTCCTTCAGGGGAAGGCCGAGCCTGCGCACTGCCTCGGATTTGATCAAGGTGCCCCGCCAGGGAAAGAGGGCCAGCCGGGTGGGCCTGGCGGAAGAGGGCCGGCGTTGCCCCACACTGCGCACGGCGCCGATGCAGCGCCTGGCATCCAACTCCTCGAGACCACGGAGGAGCATTTCCAGGGAGTCGACCTCCAGCCGCACATCATCGTCCAGGGTCCAGATCAGATCGCTTTGCGGCAGGGCGGCCCTGATGCCCTCGTGGTATCCTCCCGCGCTCCCGGTGTTCTCGGGAAGCCGAAGGTACTTCACCCCCGGGAAACTCCCTCTCACGAGGTCCCGGGTCCCGTCCACGCTGGCATTGTCGACCACCAGGATTTCATCCGGAGGCCTGCTCTGCCCCTCCAGGTCCTCCAGCAGCCCTTTCAGCATGGAGGCATTGTTGAATGTGACGATGACCGCGGAGACTCTTTTCATCGTCCTCCTGTCCCGACACGCTTCTCGAGTTCCACCTGGAGGCATTCCCCCTCTCCCGGAAAAACCAGATCCAAAAACCTAAAGATCATAGCAAGTGCCAGCCTGAAAGGAAACAGCCTGACGAGGCGCAAAAGCAATTTTAAGGGATTCGTGCTACGGGATGCCGGGTGATCCTTCAGAGATGTGTGGAAGAGGATGTCCGGAGTGACGGTTCTCATCTGAACGACCCTGAATCTCGCATCAAGAACCAGTCGCCTGAGGGTTTTTGGCGTGAAGTGGTAGAGGTGGAAGGGGAGGTGCCATCCCGCCCAGGATTCTCCAAACCAGCGGGCCATGTAGCTTTGAAGATTGGGGCAAAAGATGAAGACACGGCCCCCCGGCCTGAGGATTCGAAACGCTTCCTGAAGTGCCTTGCTGGAGGAGGGAAGGTGCTCCAGGGAGTGAAGGAACACGATGGTGTCAAAGAACTCTTCGGGATAAAGGACCTCGCCGAAAAGTCCCTCCTGCACGGGAAGGCCCTTCTTCCTGCAAAGGAGCGCTGCCTCCGGGCTGGGTTCCACACCAAAGGGTTCCCGGCCTAGGCGGCGCAATTCTTCCATGAATCCCCCTTTGCCGCAACCCACGTCCAGCACGCGGCCTACGGATCTCCCAAGGATCTCTCCCACATAGTTCCCGAAGAGGAAATGATAGAAGCGCCGGAGGAGGAGGTTCCGTCTAAGAGAAAATGCCCATCCCCAGATTTTGGAAGGAAGTCGGAACTCGGTTTCACTGTAGTAGGAATCATAAAGTCGTTTCAGGCCATCGCCGCCGAAATGTTGAGCCGTAAAGACCAGCCCGCAGGTCGAACACTTCAGGATCCGGGGCAGCTTTTGGTCCTCAAAAGGGGGGCCGCACTTTTCGAAGCGCGTTCCGCCGCAGAGATCACACGGATGGGGTTTCAGTTGCTCAGACAAACTCAACCCTCCGGGGGCACATAGCAGACATTACAGGGAACCCCACAAGATCTCCTTGGAAAGATATCCCAAGCGCAGATTGCCGTCTCGACTCGAGGGAGATATTTTTGTAGTGATTCAACGTGCTGGATTTCTCGCTTCACCTGAAATGACCATCCGGAAAAGGGACCTCCGAGACAGCGCGCTTCATGGGAATCCCGATGACAGCGATCTACGTTTTCCACAGTCGAGCGCGTGATTTTCGGTTTTCGCGTCTTCAAGGACTTTACCCACCTGCATTCCATTTCGTGTTGCTCATTTCCGGCCTCTGATGGATGTCGTGGAATATAGTGAATCCTCCCCATTCTTCCTCCTTGTGTGATGAATGGCGCTGTTCCAGATACCGTCTGAAGTCAAGGGCGCTCTCTTTGCTTGAAAACAGGAACGCAGGCTGGGCAGACCGGTTAACTGTTTGCGTGTAGGGGGCATATCGGTCGTACTGAGGGGTGTGGAAAAAGGGTGTATAGATCAGCCTCTCGTTGCTCAGATAGACCAGCGGGTAGGCGATGTCGTATTCTGCGTAGCCGTGGTTAAAACCTCGTGCGTCCAGAAAGCGCACGATTTCCGGCCAGGAAGGCCGCGGGGTCTCACAACTCGAAAAGTTCGAGAAGGCATTGATAAGCAGCAGGATCCCGAGCAATGCGCTGCACACCGACCGGGAGAGGAAAAACCTGAGCCGATCCAAACCCAGGCTCACACCGAAAGGCACGAGAAAGAGCGCCGGGATGAGATACCGGTATCTGTCGAGCCCGAACAGGATGGTAAATGCGTAGGTGCAGAGGGCCAGGGTCGGGAGGATCCCATCGAGAATCCGTGGGACATCTTTTGCGGCAAGGCGTGGCAGGCATCCGGTCAGGAACCCGATGAGCGCTGCGATGCCGGCAGCAAGACTCCATCCGTTCGCTTCAGGGGTGATGCCGAAAAGCTGAAGCGTGAACTCAGGCAGGTTTCGCAGCGAGGCGAGGCACGCACTCCCCCAGTTTTGAAGCACGTGGAGGGTGAGGAACGACAGACCCTGCTCGGTTGTGATCTTGAGGAATGCTGCCTTGTCAAGGGACGCTGGGCGCGCGAGGAGCCGGAGGACGGATGCCCCGGGGTGTATGATGTTGTAAATAAAGAAGGGGACGAGTCCAACGAGCGTGCACGAGAACATGATTCTGAGGGCCTCTGAGCCATAGCGCCTTCCTACGTAGACCAAAGACGTGAAAACCAACGGGATGGAGACAGGAGAAACCCAGAGCACGAATCCGCTGAGAAGGCCTGCCAGAGCAGCATGTCCGCGGGACAGAATCTTGTCGGCAAGTCCTTGCGGCCTGCAAATGAGAAGGAGAATCCAGGGGGCGAAACTCAGGGATTCCGTGTACCCGCAAAGCGCCGCATAGGGAAAGAGATCAAAAGGCAGGGCGACACACAGACCTGCAGCGAGGGCAGCTTGGTCGTTCCACATGCGGCGGACGAGCAGGAAGACGCCGGATGCGAAGAGGAGGTGAAGAACCACCGCGGGGACCCAGAGGGCAAAAACGGAAGGTTTGAGGAAGAAGTAAAGAGGGGCTGCGAGATAACCGGCCAGAGGGCCGCTGTAGTGGGCTTTCCAGAAGAAGATCGGAAAATCCATGCCCTGGCTGATCTTCAGGGCCATGAGGCCAAGCACCGCCTCGTCCCCGCTCAGGAAACGGCCCTTTGTCAGCACCCATGCGACACCTGCACCCAAAGCCAGAAGGGCTACCAGGCAGAAGTCTCCCTTTCGGAAACGATCTAACCTTGATGCCGGGGCCATATAACGCGAGGAATGCCGGCACAGTACGGAAGGATTCAGCACACACTTCTTTGGGAACGGTTCCATTCGAGATCACTCTTGACCATCTCCTCGACAAGTTCGCGGAAAGCCACTGTAGGATGCCATCCCAGTTTTCGGCGGGCCTTGGACGCATCTCCCTGGAGGATCTGCACCTCCGAAGGCCTGTAAAGGGCGTCATCGATCACGAGGTAGCGACGGTAATCCAGGTCGAGGAAGGAGAAGGCGGTCTCGAGAAAATCCCTGACAGAATGGGATTCCCCCGTAGCGATAAGAAAGTCTTCCGGCTCTTGCTGCTGGAGCATGAGCCACATGGCCTTCACATAGTCACGGGAATGCCCCCAGTCCCGTTTCGCATCCAGATTGCCGAGCCGGACTTCCTTGTCGATTCCGAGTTTGATCCTGGCCGCCGCGGAGGTAATCTTTCTGGTCACGAATTCACCCCCTCTGCGCGGGGATTCATGATTGAAAAGAATCCCCGAGAGCGCAAAGAGTCCATAGGCTTCCCGGTAATTCCTGGTCAGCTCAAATCCGGCCATTTTGGAGATCCCATAGGCGGAACGGGGATGGAAAGGGGTGTCTTCGTTTTGAGGGGTCTCCTTGGTGTTTCCGAACATCTCGCTGGAGGCGGCGAAATAGAATCGGCACTCGGGGGCCTGGTGTTTGAGGGCGGAGAGGATGTAATGAGTCCCGTTCAGGTTGGTGTTGATGGTCGAGAACTCATCCTCGAAGGCGTAGGAGACATAGCTCTGAGCGGCCAGGTGATAGCACTCTCCCGGTTTGACATCCGAGATGATGTTGAAGATCGATGCGTAGCTCTCCATGGAGGCGCTGTGGATGTGAATCCTTTCCAGCAGGTGCCGGATGCGCCACATCCGGGCCTGGGGGTGCTCCAGGGCCACGCGCCGGACGATGCCGTGGACCTCATAACCTTTTTCAAGCAACAACTCTGAAAGGTAGCTGCCGTCCTGGCCGGTGATGCCGGTGATCAGCGCCTTCTTCTTCATATCAATCCCTTTCCATCAAGTCCTCGATGTCTGAGATATGGTCTCGCCAGGCATTTGCACCTTGAAGCGGCCCAACCCAACGGAGACCCTTGCCGGACATTTCCCGGTAGAAATGATTATCTTCCAGAGCCCTGAGGGCCTCAATCCAGGTAAGGGGGTCATGGGGATCAGCAGTGACGGCATATCCACCGGTCGTTTCAACCAGGACAGGGATTTTGCTTATGACAGCGGGGACCCCGCAGGCCATGGCCTCCAGGGGAGGATACCCGTATCCTTCAGCGGTCGACGGTTGGACAAGGCAGAAGGCACTTCTGAGGAGCGCCGGGAGTTCCTCGTCGGGTACGTGTTCAATCCAGGTCGCTTCCGACCGTGGAAATCTCGATTCCCAGTTGCGCCGACGCGCCCGGTTGGCGCCGATACACAGGATTGGCCTCCCGATTTCTTTTGCGATGTCCAGAATGACGCCGAGATTCTTGTGGGGTAGAGCGTTACCCACGATGATGATGTATCCCGGGCGCAAGCCATATCGCTTCAACACGACAGGGTCTTTTTCTTCCGGTGCTGCGCTGAAGGATTCCTCCACGGCAGAGTGTCTCACCCTTGGGTTCCTGCCGACAAAGCCGAAAAGGTTTTGGGTCTCCGTTCGGCTCCAGTGGGACACGTACCATGTGAGTTCCGCCCTCTTCAAGGCGACTCTCACCCGAAAGGCATCAAAAAAGGCTTTAAATCTGTGGCGGTAGGCGGGGTGCGTCAAATCGAGCACATCATGAATCATGTGACACGCAAGGGAATGGCAGCCGAACAAGGGCAGTTTCGGATAAGGACTTATGAACAGGCTCACGGGTCCTCGGGTCAGCGCCGACAGCGCTCTCTCGGATTTGAGGAAGGAGTCCGGCACAGGGATCGATTCGAGATCGGGCATGGCGAGCAGATTCTCTGGCATACGGTTGTGTCTGAAAAGGGCCAACACAAACCTGCTGGAGGGCAAATGCCTTGCGAGGGCACCCACCAACCCTTCCAGGACTCTTCCTATGCCGGTGCGCCTGCCGGGGACAAACTCCCTGGCGTCCACCAATATGCTCGTTTTCATTGCGGAATGTGGGAACCCCGGGCCCTGCACGCGATTGTTGAGATCCTGAATCCCATTCGTTTCCAAAGTGATAGCATGCCTCCGGCGGCAGGTCAATCGATAGGCGGAAGTCATCTCCATCTCCGGTTTGTCAACACTTCATTTCGGCAGATAGCGGGTGAGGGGCGTTTTCGTGGTCGTTAGAAATCTCGCGGAATTCCTCCACTGTTCAGCCCCAGTAGCGCTTCAGGAAATCCTTGACGATCGCCGCCCTGAAAATGAGTTTCACCTGCATGGTCTCTCGGGGAGGAGGCACGAGGAGATGTCTCAGGAGAGCCATTGTCCTGAAAAGACTATTGTGCTTGACCCGAGGGCTGTGAGCGAGGGAGTCGAGCCATTCGGCATGAGCCTTTTCTGAGCTTGAAGTCCGGCTGTCGCGGAATCGGATCAGGGCATCCGAGGAGTTCCGGAAAACGGGGCTCTCCATGGCATGGCATCGGCGCAGGTAGGACCAGAGTTTTTCATCCTGAAAGGCATCCTCCCAGAATTCCAGATTGTTCCTCGTCGCATAGGGAATTTTTTGAAGCAGGCCCCCCTTGGCTCTGTAGGTTTTCCTGAAAATCGCCTTATCTACCCTGAGCAGGGAAGATGTGACTCTGTTGATTTCGAGAACTTCGGGGTCAAGCAGCGGGTTGAAAAGTTCCGTATAGGCGAGCTTGAAATATGAAATCGTGTTTAAATAGCGTGCCAGTCGCCAGTTGAAGTAAAGGGAGTCCTTGAGGTCATTGATGTTTTTTTGACCATGCGCTCCAAGGATCTCCGCCAACCTCGCGTTCCATTCTTCGATCATCCTGGGGTACATCTCGGGTTTCAGAATCGTCTCGATCAGGGGATTGTCTCCCGGATCACTGACGATAATCTGATTGAGGGCGCTCTTGACCGTCCGCCTGTAGGGTCCCCAACCGAAAGCCTCTTCTCCCCTGAAGAGAGATTCAATTCCATATTTCGCCCTGAGGCATGCAATCAAGGTCCTTTCGTTCGCGTGAAAAATGGAGTCCACCTCGCAACCGATGAGCGGATAAATGCCGTCCAGTTCTTCGACAAGATGACGGATGCTTCGCTGGAGAACGATATGTCTTGCCCCCAATCGTTTGGCGATCAGACGCGCGATTTCCACATCGCTCCAGTGCCTTGTCTCCGGGGAGGTCCAGGTGACGAGGGTAAGCTTCGTGGTATCCTGGACCATTTCTGCCACCGCAGACACGACGTATCGGCTGTCCAGCCCGCCGCTTAGAAGAATCGCCGGGGAACCGGCCCTTGACCACTGGAGCCGGATTACCTCCTTCGAGCGGGTGTTGAGTTTCCGGGCGATTCGCCTTCCTGCCCATGGACCCGATTCAAAGCGCTCCTCGTCGTATCTGAATCTGAAATAGAAGTGTCGTGTTGGAATGCCACGGTTCCAGGAGAAGATTTCACCCGGCCTCAGAAAAAGGATTTCCCTGAAGAGGGTGTCGTCCGGAAAACTGAATTCACTGCAAAGCACCTGCCCCAGGTTTCCCAGGTTTAGGTTGAGTTGAGCCTTGAAGGTCTTGACCAGGGGAAGGATTTCCGGTGACCAGGCAAGCACAGGCCCCGACTGAAACAAATAAACCGGCCGTGAGCAGGTCTGATCGGTCACCAGGGCAATGCCTGTTTCTTCCAGAATGAAAAGGGTGAAGGATCCGCGCAGTCTCTGGACGAAATTCCTGCCCTCCTGGAGGTACAGTTTTCTCAGAAGATCCCTCATGTCGGAAGCATCTCCGGGCATGGAAGGGACCCCTGCGATTTCGTAGATATACCCCTCGAGAAGGACCAGGGGCAGGGTTGTGGACTGTAAAGGCCGCCTCAGTTCCTCGTGGAGCGACACGATCCCGAGACGGACGGGAACCCCGAGATCGGGTAAGGGAAACTCCTTCCGGGTACACCAAGCGTTCTCATGGACAGCGCCTGCTAGGGAGGCAAACAGGCGTTCCACCTCAGCGGGGGTCCCGTCCCCTGAGATCAGTCCGAAAAAGCCGGGCAATCATTCACCTCCGTGCTTGAGAATCGCATCCGGCCGGCAGAAAAAAGCCAAAAGCCGTCATCCCCCGGCTTGACCGGGGAATCCGGCAGAAAAGAACCGGATGCCGGTCGAAGATCCCGGGTTCAGCGGGGATCGGGTCCGGTATGACCGTGCCTGCAAAGCCGTGCCTGAAACACTACCTTAGGGGAGACGAAGAAGTCTCGAGTAAACTTCCTCGATCTCCCGGGTGCTTTTCCTGATATCAAACGCCTTTACGACCCTTTCATGAGCCGCGTTTCCCATCTTTTGCCGCTTTACGGGGTCGGAAAGAAGATCGACAATGCGATCGCAAAGCGCCCCGGGGTCGCATGGAGGCACGAGCCAGCCTGTCACTCCGTCCGAGACGGCCTCGGGATTTCCACCCACACGCGTAGCGACAACCGCCTTTTTCAAGGCCATTGCTTCCAGAACGGATCGCGAAAAGCCCTCGGAAAGGGAGGGGAGAACTACCAGATCCAGCCCTTTCATGGCAGGGTAGGGGTTGTCAAGAAACCCGGTGAAGTGGACATACCCCTGGATGGGTGTCAAGAGGGTTCGAAGTCCCCTCATGGTTTCCGCATCCTGCTCCCCAAGAAAGAAGAAATGGGTTTCGCCGACCCTCCGGATGATTTCAGGCACGGCTTCCAGGAGAAAGTTCTGCCCCTTGGCGGCCTCTATTCTGCCTATGCAGCCCACCCTAAAAGGCGCCGGATCTCCTTTGAGAAATCCATAAAAGGACGGATCAGCCCGGATGTCTTCGAACTCGCTGGGGTCGATGCCGTTGTATATGACTCGCTGCAGCTTTGCCGCTGAGAGGGCGTGAAAGCGTGATCGAGCCGACTCCGAAACAAAGATGAACGCATCTGCAAGGTGAGGAAGGATCCGGTCAAAGTAGTGAAACGTGTCCGTTACCCTTACATGAAAGACTACCGGGATCCCCGCGAACCTTGCGGCCATGCCTGCGAAGAATGTGTTTCTGGGGCCGTCCGTGTGTACAAGGTGGACCTTTTCCCTGCGGATCAACCGGTAAACTCCGGCAATGGTTCGGATGGTGTCGGTAAAATGAATGGATCTGGGCCTGCCCATGGGGATGACAAAGCATGGGATGCCTTGTTTCTCAAGCCTGTTGCAGAAATCGCCTTCGGTGGGAGCCACGCACTTGGGCGCAAAGCGCTCTCGGTCCAGCCGCCTCAGGAGGAGCAGAAGGCTTTTTTGTCCTCCCCCTTTCAGGGTCCCAAAGCTCGAAAAATAGAGGATGTTCCTGTGCTTCATTCGGCCTCGGCGGGGATCGGGTCCGGAGAATCAGTCATGCCGTTTTTTGAACCTCGCGGCCTCTTCGAGGAGGTGCGTGCAGAAGTCCTGGGTACTTTGCCAACTGTAATGGCGAAGCGCCATGTCCCTGGCTTTTTCGCCCATGATCCGGCCCTCGTGAGGTTCAGCCCAGAACGTCATCACCTTATCCGCCAATTCCCCGGGCGTCTTCGCACAGAGAAAGTGCACCCCGTCCCGGGCGTGCTCGATCCCTTCCAGGGCCATGGGGGTCGCAACAACGGGCCGAGCCATGGCCATCGCCTCCAGCACCTTGTTTTTGATACCCGTACCGCCCTGCATGGGGGCTACCACGACAGCCGATTTTTCGAGGTAAGGGCGCAGGTCTTCCACGAAGCCCGTCACCACCACACGTTTGTCTTTCATGCTCAACGCCCTCACCTCCGTCCCGGGGTTGGCGCCTGCAATGCAGAATTTTGCATCAGGATATCTCCGGGTTAACAGGGGCCAGACATGGGAGGAAAACCAGAGCACGGCCTCCTCATTGGGCCCATAGCCCATGGAACCCGTGAACGTCACAGTCAGAGGATCGGGTTTCAGTCCTTGAGGTGCGAAAAAATCCGTGTCCACTCCGTTGGGCGCCCAGACGGCATTCGCGGATGGAGATAAATCCCCGGCCCTCATGGCATCCTGCCTTGCAACAAAAAAACACGCATGGAATCGGTGGTATCGGGCCTCCTGGTTTCGTCGTTTTCGAAGCTCCCATCGGAGAAAAGGCTGTTTTAGGCTTCTCAGACCCTTTCGACTGAGTTCCCTCTCCAGGAGCAGTGAAACACAATCTCTGGGGCAGATGACCCGGGGCAGGGGTTGAGCGATGTCTACGTACTGGGCCATGGGGTACCCGTCGAAGTAAAGGATGTCGGCACCGGAGGCGATGATTTTTTCTTTCAGTCGCCGTGAGAAGTGAGCGGACCGATAGGGTAGAGAAAGGGAATCCAGGTTTGAAATCAGCCGGCGCACGGGCCGCAAATGTTTCCCCTTCCATTGGGGGGGGAGGGGAAGGATCTCCACGGATCGGCAGTAGGGCTCGATCCATCCTGTCTGGAGGCGTTGGGCGGCACCAGGATCCGCGAATGTCAGAACCTCTACGGAATGGCCGTGGGTATGAAACCCCTGAATCATTCGGAACAAATGGAGCCTCGCCCCGCATGCCAGGGTATTCGGATATTGGGCGGCCGCTACGAGGATCGTGAGTTTTCGTGCGTCAGGGGACATGGAATCTCTATATTGAGGATGGGCTGAAATGGAAAGACATTTGTAACGTGCAGTTCCATAAATTTTCTAACAGCAGCACATAAAAAAGAAGGAAACCCCTTAGCGCAGATGCTCTTTCAGGATTTCAAGCTCTCGGGTTTGTCTAGTTTGTCCAATATAAACCTGGCCGTAGATTCTTCCGAGCACCGTTTTTCCCACCATTCTCTTGTTTTGATAGCCATTTCTTCCTGCAAGGCATCGGATCTGAGAATCTCGGAGGCTTTCCTCAAGCCGGATTTCCAGTCATCGATTTGAACAATTGGAGAGTGCTCATAAAAAGCAGTGCGGGGGAGTCTTTCAGAAACAATAATACAGCCTGCGCGCATGGCTTCAAAATGCCTGAATGTTTCTGAACTCCTGAAACCTCTGGGACAAAGGGCGATCCTGCTGTCGGCGAGAATCTGGGCATACTCAACCTGACCCATCCCGCTCTTAAAACTGCTTGTGAATCGGATGAATGAATTGTGGAAGCAGTGCGAAAAATCGAGGCCAATTGCCCTGTCCAGGATACCCCTGGTGATGGATTTGCGTCTGAGCCTTCTGATGAGCAGTGATGGGAAGAATTTCAAAATACTCAACTGTTTATATAGTTCTATTCGGGGGGAGTTTAGATTCCCCGTGAAGAACAGGCCGTATTTCCGCACTTTCAAGGGTTTGTATTCTGCACTGGGAACGCCCTTCACATAGCCAAGAGGGAAAGAGAAAATATTGTCCAAGCCATCATCATATGGAAGGTAGCATTTGAAAACTGCACTATAGTGGATGGAAAGGTGCGCTGGTATGCCCCCGGTCTCGTCCGAGAGAAAGATAAGAACCCTCTTTCTGCGCTTCTCCGAAGAGAGCGAGCCGGGCAGTTCATCCGGGTTATGTGAAGAAAACACTATGAAGTCGGTTGTGGTAAAGGCATGCCCCATCATTTCACGCAATGAAAGGAAAACCCTTAAGATGAATTCGCTTTCATTCAACTCGAGGAAGGAATATGCGGATCGTGAATCAAGGTAAACATTCTGAAAAGGGGGAATCGATTCCATCAGCCCTTCTTCCGTGCTTCAAAGCTGTCGGCTCATGTCATTGGGCTATTTGCCTATGGGAATTTATAAGGTAATCAGTCCAAGGGCCTTCTTAAGCGAAAGAGAAAGCCTGGATCTCCAAAAATATTTCGAGAGAATTTGCAGCCTTTCTCGAACATAGGTTTTGTCATAGAATGCCTCGGCGCTGATTCCGGTGCAGGCATAGCGGCAGATCATCCTGTCATAATAACGAAAAGAGGAGGAATACTTCAGGAATGCCTTGATCAGCCAGTCTACGTCCGCGTATACGGTGTACCGTATGTCATACAGGCCGATCTCCTGAAAAAGAGCTTTCCTTGCAAAAATCGCCTGATGACAGATCGTGTTGTGCAGAAAAAAATGCCTGTCTACGTGATCATATTTGATTACATCTTCGTTCACCGAGTCCACCAGGAGGATGTTGCCGTAGACCGCGACCGGGTTACCCATACGAAATCGGCGTACGATGTCGGAAAGCACATCCTGATCGTAGAGCGAGTCGTCCGAATTGAGGAAGTAGACGATATCCCCCTTGGCGAGCCTGATGCCTTTGTTCATGGCGTGGTAAATTCCAAGATCTTCTTCGCTCACGACAATGTCAATCCCGTTCCTATATTTCTCAACGATTTCCAGTGTCCCGTCCGTGGACCCTCCGTCTATAATGATATACTCCCTGTTCCCCCAGGTTTGTTTCAGAACGCTCTTCACCGCTACTTCGATAACGTCCTTTCGGTTTTTGCATACGGTGATAATGGAAACCTTCATCAGGCCCTCTATCCTCAACACGCTGTTTACTCGCTTGATGGGGGACTCGTCATAATATAGTCAGCTCCCAGCGGCTCTGATCCACGGAGTACTCGCAAATTCTGTAGACCGAACTCAACCCAATGGAATTGAACAGGCGCTTCAACCTTCGCGGAGTTCTGGAAAAAAGACGGGTGCGAACATAACTGCTGAGTCGTCCCGAAGGCTTCCAGCCATACTTTCTGAGAACAGCCTTGGCTTCCAAAGAATACTGATCCATAAAGCGCGCCGTCTTCTGGTTCGGGTGAGAACGAAATCCTCCAAGAGGAGTGTTCACGGCAACGAGATCGGCATGCTGGAAGAATCTTGCCCACAGATCAAAGTCTGCAGCCATTCTTAAACTCGAGTCCACATGGTTTCCCGCTTTTTCCCATAAAGTTCTCCTCCAGAAGGTCGACTCTTGCAGTATGTATCCACGGGCGTACCAGGTCTGTCCGGGGAGATATTCACCCCTCAGAAAAGCCTCTCGACTGTATCCTTCAACGTAGGAGCATTCGACGGCCCTTCCAGTGTGATCCCACCGTATTGGATAACGCGAAGTGAGCCACTCGATTTCAGGAAAAACGGCAAATAGTTCCCCTATGACTTGAAAAGCCCATGGAGTATACTTGTCGTCGGCATTGAGCCATGCCATGATCTCTCCCGAGGTTGCCGCAAATCCCTTGTTGATGGCAGCATATTGACCGCTATCAGGCTCACTCACCCAGAAAGCAATTCGATTCTCGTATTTTCGAATGATATCTACGCTGCCATCCGAGGATCCACCATCAATGATTGCATATTCAATATTGGGATAAGCTTGGGAGACTACTGAACAGATGCATTCCTCCAAAAAAGGAGCATAATTATATGACGGCGTAACAACCGAGATTTTTGGAAGCATTGTCTTGTTCCCCCAACAAGGATTCTGGCTATCGTCTATTCATCGCATCTTTCAGTTTATGGTAGAGGCAAAGGGTCCCACGGGCGGTGTTGTCCCAGGAATAGCGCTTGACCCGCTCAATGCCCACGGCAGTGCGCGCAGAGTTTCTCCCTTCAGACATGAGCAGATCTAAAGCTGCTAGAAGACTGCTCTCCTCATGCGGTTCGAAGTACACCGGGCACTCACCGGCAATTTCCAGGCTTGAGGGGATGTGAGATGCAATGATCGGGCAGCCGCATTTCATGGCTTCGAGCAAGGGGATTCCGAAACCTTCGTAAAGGGAAGGATAGACCAGCGCCGAAGCTCGGTGATAAAGCCTGTTTAGCCCTTCGTCATCCAAATCAGTCACAAGGGTGATCAGATTGTCGATCTTCAGGTTCGCGAGGAGTTGTTTTTCGGAGAGAGTCCACCGCCTGCCAACCACGACGAGGGGGACATCTTTCTTCAAATGCCATTTGGCATAGGTTCCCACGAGCCCAGTGAAGTTTTTATAGTGATTCCGATCACCGACATAGAGCAGGAAGGGTTGGCATTCTGTACTCTTTTCTGGTTTGGAGCACCGGGAAGGGGTAGTGAAAACCTCGCTGCATCCCAAAGGAATGACATGGACGTAGTCTCCACAAATGCCGTAGAAGGTCTCCAAATCGCGACGCGTAGTCTCGGATATACAAATTATGGCATCTGCACTCTCAACGCAGCGCCGCTTTACTTTCCTAAACACCACATCCTCTGGGGTAGAGAATAGATTCGAAAACCGTTCGTGGATCATATCGACTACGGTGACTACCTGTTTTCCTTTCCAGTGTTTGGGCATCGTGTAGTAAGTCGAATGCCAGATATGCCCTCGGCCCATCCCGAGCCAAAGGGTGCGCGCAGATTCCCTAATTCGAGAAATAAGAGGCACCCAGAGTCTTGCAGGCCGCAAATAGCGTTCAACTTTGGGAATGATTAGAGGAGTAATCCCCTGAAGTTCCTTGGTGGGTAGTTTTGCATCCGTGTCGGTGAACAAAACAATTCTGATATCGGGATCTATCTCCCGGATGCGGGGAAGAATTTCAGAAAAAAGGCGAGATATTCCCCCGAGGGGTTGCAACTGATAAATAATGCCGTCAACTACCACAGGCAAGCTCATGCATCCATACCTTCCCCGCAAGAGTCGACCTCACTGAGGAGGCTTTTGACTCCGCTCGCAAACATTGCTGAGACTGCCCGCCCGGCTCTATCGCCCAGGATGCTACAAGCTATCTTCTTCATTCTTGTTTCGCCGCAATATATCCGGGATTCCCTATACCATACCGTTCCGTCCCGAGCTCACTTCAATCATTTACGAAGTCGCCTATTCCTCTTGTGAGTCAGGGTTTGCAGCCGCTGCTTCATCGACCCTGCTGCGCTTCGGTCAAAATCCTCTGCACGCGCGACTTGAAAGAAGCGATGAAATGATCGGGCGAATATTCTGCCGAGACCTTATCCATCGCCATGCGAGATCGTTCGCGGCACTTGCTGACGGACAGTTTCGAAGCCTCCAGGATGGCACATTGGATCGTATTCACATGACAGTCATTCAGTTGAAGACCGAATTCTGCGATGTCCAGACTCGCGCTCTCCGGCAAGATTGGAATCAGGCCGTAACCCATGCATTCAATGACGGAACCCGGCTGTCCTTCCGCACAGGTGGCGGAGATCACCCAGTTGCAGCGATCGACCAACGATTCAAACTGCCTGGAGCGCATTGGAAGATGGCCATAAAGATGGATGTTAGGGAAATCTGTGAGTTCATGATGGTATGCACCGGCGAAAAGGGGGTCTATCCCCTGGCAGATGTGCAAGTGGAGTTTCGTGCCGCAGAAAGCCTCCAACAGCAAGTCCAGACCCTTGTGCACGTTCCCGGGACCGCTGAAGAAAAGGAAATGGTCTCGCCCCAGATCGTAGTCTTTGGCGCGCCATCCGGGCCAGGTCACGGGATAGGTTGCGTTGTTGATCGCTAAGACCAGGGGGAACCCGGCATAGGTATTCACGGTTGCCTGGCTTCCCAGGCAAATGATTCCATCGGCCGTTCGGGTTGCGAATTCTTCGCTCCATTCAATCTTCCTGTCCGGATGAAGAAGATGACCACGGCGAAGCGCCAGATCGTATAATCGCCCGGCCAACCGGATGTTCATCTCTTTCCAGTAGACACCGGTTGAAAAATAGATTCGCTTCGTATCCTGCGATAGCTGCCGGCTGATTTGCTCGAAGTTGATCCCCCCATGTCCGAGAAACAGGTCATATCGGCCAGAGACGCGGAGATCCAGTGCGTCGTAGCGGATGATGTCCACGACGTACCCCAACTCGTTGAGAGCCCGCGGGATCTGCTGAGCAAGGCCGAGGTTGCTGAATGCGGTGCGGTCGCGCAGGGCCGAAGGCGGAAGCAGGGGCGTTACGAGGTAGGATAGCAAGGCTCTCTTCAAAGGCTCACAGGCACAGAATTCCTTGAAGTTCAGAATCATCTTCGGCTGCTGAGGTCGGAGGGCATGCCGGATTTCGTTCAGGGCCGCCCCAACCCCCTTTCTCGCAGCGGCCACAAAAGGCCGGATTTTCGTGCGCTCAGCGGTTGCTATCATGATTGCTCCGGCCGATGAACAGATAGGTTCCATAGTGACATCTGGGATTCCGGCCTTTTTCACGGGGGAGGATCCTGTAAAACAGCGTAGTCATGTCACCGAGACGGGAATCGAGGTATTCGGCATCCATCTTCATCGGATGACCGGTGTCGCTCCATGACTCGGGACAAGCTTCTCTGTCCTGTTCATTGCTCAAATCCTGCCCGAGCACCAGCACCCCCCTCTTCAAGATTCGGCGCACCTGCATAAGACAACGGTCTACGTCCTGAACATGATCGAGAACGTTGATGCAGAGACAGAGGTCGATGCTCTGGTCAGGCAAGGACAGATCTTCAAGCTTTTCGGACAAGAAGGTGACCGGATAGCGGCGCGCGAGCGCGACGATAGTCGTGGGAGACCTGAATTGCAGAAATTTGAGAATACGGCGCTTTCTGCTCAGTCTCCTGTACTCATCGATCAAGGGGTCCTCCAGCCAGAGGCGCTCGATCTTGATGGAAGGAAGAAGAAGCCGGATATTGGTGTGCGGGCCACACCCCACCTCGATCGCCTTCTGGAAATACTTTCCATAAAGAATTTTGTAGCGCTCGAACGCAGAATACCACCAATGATTAGAGTCATCTCCGGCATCCACAGACTGCCGGGCAAAACGCAGCTCGAATTCCTGGGCAGCCTTCCATCGTGAGTCATCCACTCTGAGAACGTCTGTAATTGCCAAAACCATTCTCCCGCATTGTCATGCCGTGGTGACCGGATTGAGAGGGGAACGTTCTCCAACGGCAAGCACACAGCCCGGATCAATGAATAAGAATAGCCGGGGCCAAAGCCATGGTTGAGTCGGTAATTTGCTGTGTCACAGTGAACGGGCCTTCCCATGGTCCATTCAGGAAATTCCATTCGTATTTTACGCCCAATTCTTTGAGAATGTCGTCAAATTCGTCAAAACTCCACTCCCTGATGTGCCATGGATTCTTGGGTTTCCCATCCGGCCCTGTATGCTCGGGTCTGCGATTGGGAGTGGAAAGGAAGAGGGTTCGCCGCGCAACCCTGCAAAGCTCCCTCAACAGCCTCGCATAGTCAGGAACATGCTCTATGACATCGACACAAGTCACCGCGTCAAACGTTTTTTCGGAATAAGGAATCGAATAGCCATCGTAATGGCGAAGCTCCTCAATTCCCCGAACGCTCAGCGTCTCTTGAACATGGGCAACAGCCTTTCGATCGATGTCAATCCCGCACAACTTTACGGCCTTCTCTGAGAGGATCTCCAACCCATAGCCCAGACCGAATCCCACATCCAGTGCGGAGTCTCCAGCCCTCAAGTAGTGATCCGTGACAAGCCGGTATGCTGCGGATTGAACGGGTGGAAACTCGCCCCGTGAATCCAGGGTAGAATAGAGGTGCGGGAAAAGGCCTCTAAAACGAGTTGCGAGCCGGATTCGAAGTCGAAGAGTACTTCGCCAGGCAATGTGAACAAGACTCTGCCTCGGATGGAGATCTCTCATGGCCATCTGCTCTTCCGAAATTTGATGAGGAAGTCTGATCCGGATGGGTCTGCAGAGACTACCTTTTCAATCGCGAAATGGGGGAGAAAAGGCAAGTATTGTTCGGCACTGTGTTTGATGTTGACGTGCATGACGCTATAAGCCCTTTTGGACAGGAGGGGTGTGTCCACGTAGAGCAAGCCGTTGTTCTTCAGCAGTCGGGCTACATGTTTGAAGACGATTTCGAGCTCCCAGTCAAACAAATGCTCCACTACATCGATCATCAACGCGTGGTCGAATTGAGGGGCTTCGAAGCAGGGGAGGAACTGGACGATGTCTGCATGAATCAAATGGGCCTTCTTTACGAATTTTCGACAGATCTCTATCGCGGCGGAGCTGTAATCAATACCCACAACGCGGTCAGCACTAATCTCCAAATGAAAGAGAAGTTCGCCTCGTCCGCAGCCTAGATCAAGAATCGAGTGACCTTCAACATTCCCCATCTCGGAGAGAACAGCTTCGAGTCTGACCGGCAGCTTTTGCCCCCGATGCACTGCAAATTCCCTGTATCCATCGCACCCGCCATCAGACAGGTAATAGTCTTCCAGGTAGAGTGATGCGGATACCTTCAGCCGAAAAATTCGGGCAATGAACTGAAGCAGCCCAAGGCGAAACAGAATCTTCCGGGTACTGTAAGAACGGATCTCTTCGACCAGTTTCCCAAGTGTTGCCCGCAGCGTCCTCAACGAATGCCTCTCATGCGTCATCAACCACCGGTCGCACAGAACCGCCTTCTGTCACAGTGTCACCCGGCCAATTGTCTATTCTTCCTTGGTGGATATCCATTCCAAGGTTGGCGCTATTACCCCTTGCCTTCCCACCGAGAGCTTCGCGTCCAAGCTACCGGTATCCACGACTTCAAATGTGATGATTCTCTTCAGATCCTCCAGCACGCGCATGTTGGGGATACTGGCTGCCACATCGAGATAGTATTGTCCCGGTCGAAGATAGTCCCCCGGAATGTGGCAAATGGCCAAGTACTTGCCTGGATGTCTGCGAACGGTCAGGAGATCCGGTTGCTGATCCACATCGGTGCTTGTAAAGACGCACTGCTCTCCCAATGTCCAAAGCCTGAACCCGACAATGACCTGGGAAAGAGGTTTCAAGATCTCATACTGTATGGCGAGATCGAATCCTTTCAGCAAATCGACCGTCGCCTGATCGTTTCCCTCCGCGGTTCTGATCAAGACATCCCGAAATGCGAAGTCATCGTTGCTTATCTGTCGATCCTGAAGAAGCGACGCTTTCCCCTGCAGCTTCACCCCCGTGCTCATGTAGTGACTAACTACCTCATCGATGGGACCTCGCAGATTGAGACTTCCATCCTGTAGCAGAACCCCTGTTGTGCACAAGAGAGAGATCGACCCCATATGGTGGCTGACAAACAGGATGGTCCTTCCTTCTTTGGAAACGTCCCCCATCTTCCCCAGGCACTTCTTCTGAAATGCCGCATCTCCCACCGCCAGTACCTCGTCCACCAGCAAGATCTCCGGCTCCAGGTGGGCGGCCACGGCAAAGGCCAGCCGCATGTACATGCCGCTGGAGTATCGTTTGACCGGGGTGTCGATGAATTTTTCCAGTTCGGCAAAGGCCACGATCTCGTCGAATTTGCGGGTGATCTCCCAGCGGTTCATGCCCAGGATGGCACCGTAGAGATAGATGTTCTCGTGGCCGGTCAGCTCCGGATGGAAACCGGTTCCCACCTCCAACAGGGAGCCCACGCGTCCGCGCAGTTGGACCCGGCCTTTGGTGGGTTCCGTGATTTTGGAGAGGATCTTCAGAAGGGTGCTTTTGCCGGCGCCGTTTCGGCCGATGATGCCCACGACCTCACCCTGCTTTACGTCAAAGGAGACGTCTTTCAGAGCCCAAAGCAGGTCGGAGGTCCGGAGATGGAGGACGGAGGGCGGACTGAAAAGGCCGCCGAGCCTCTGGAGGGGGGCCTTCACTGCATCGACGAGGGTCTCCCGGAATGTGCGGTAACCCGCCTCCCGTGCACCGATGCGGTAAAGCTTGGAGAGGTTTTCGACTTGGATGACTGTATCAGGCATAGCCTACAGCACAGAGTTTCTCACAGAGCCGGGTTCGTTTCGTCTTGAGAGGCCGCTGACAGAGTCTGCGTTCGAGACACGTGTACGGCAGCCCTAAACCACCAGTTCAAAACCTTCCTGTTGAAAATGAGGGTCAACCGTGAGTGCCCTGCTGATTCCCAGCCTCCTCATGATGGCAAAACTGGTGCAGTCCGTGAAGCTGTACGTCTTGTCAGGGCGATTGACAAAGAGGTCCCAGGCGATTTTCTCATCTGCCGGGCTTACCCGTACAATGGCGAGACCCTTTTGATTCATCAGTGTCTCACCGGTGAATACGGCCTTCCTATGGCCCATTCTGGTCAAAGCCAGCGTGATGATTTCATCAAAAATGAAGTTGGTGATGAAAAGGTTTCCGTGGAAAGCCAAGAGATACCCTTTTACCCTGTTGTGGTCCGGGTCCTTGGTGTTCATGTGAGCATAAAGGGCGCTCGTGTCCAACAGCACGCGCTCAATCACGGTTCATCCCCGTTTTGTATAGGAACAGGTCATGGTCCTTTCCGGAGGCCCCTTGATCTTCCCCGAGTCCGCACAGTGCCTCTAAAGAACGTCCAGGTTCGTCAGCCTCGAGAAAAGACGTGAGCATATCCCTCACAACGGATGATATGCTCTTTCCTTTCTCCTCGGAGATCATCCTGAGATGTTCATACTGCCAGTCTTCTATAATGATCTGGGTACGATGCACTTCAAGCCCCCCATTTGTTGTTTGATTTATTACATCACTACATCATTACATCTTAGGTGTCAATAGGGCAGGGCGCAAGGAGAGAAGAAAGTGAAAGTCATTGCATGGCGCACGGCAATTCGAATGATCGAACGTGTATCTGGTGTTTTCTTTTCAACCTCTTTTCATAGATCTGAAACCTTGCACCCTGAACCTCGATCCGTTTTCTCATACCACATCCGCAAACCCCCTCTCCATTCTCCGGAAATAGAAGAGCCCTCCCAGGACAAGGAGCAGAATGACCAGCGTGGAGATGCCCAGCAGGGCCCAGTCCACCGGCTGATGTCCCAGTAGGGTCGCCCGGTAGGCGTGGATCACGCCTCCCATGGGGTTGAGGGCCATGAGCCAACGGTAGCTTTCCGAAACCAGGCCGATCGGGTAGATGACAGGGGAAACGAACATCCAGATCTGGATGAGAAAAGGGATCACGTACCGGATATCCCTGTACTGAACATTCAGGGCCGATAGCCAGAGACCCACCCCCAGGGCGCAAAGGAAGGTAAGAGCTGCAAGCACGGGAAAGAGAACAACGGCAGGTCCCGGCAAAACCTGGTAGTAAACCATCAGACCGATGAGCACGATCAGGGCGACGCAGAAGTCCAGGAGCCCGGCCAGGGCCGCGGAGGCCGGCACGATCAGCCGGGGAAAATACACCTTGGTGATCAGGTTTGCGCTTCCCACCAGGCTGTTCCCGGACATGGAGACCGCGTTGGCAAAATAGGTCCAGGGGAGAAGTCCCGCATACACGAAGATCGGGTAGGGGATGCCGTCAGAGGGCATCCTGGCCATTCGGCCGAAAAAGAGGGTGAAAACGACCATGGTAAAGAACGGCTGGATAATGGCCCAGAGACCCCCCAAGACCGTTTGCCTGTATCGGACCTTGATGTCTCTCTTGGTAAGAAAATAGAGGAGCTCCCGATAGTTCCACACCTCTCGAAAATCGAGCGGTATCCAGCCCTTTTTGGGCTCGATCACGGTGATGGCATTCTGAAGGTTCTCCATATGTGCGGCCCGGATTTCAATTTACCTGAAATTCTCTTGATTCTCAGCAAATCGCTAAAGAGATATCAATCTCAGGGCTCATTCCATCCGATCACCCGACCTTTTTCGTCGAACGTGACGTATCCGCAGTAGATGTTGGGATAATACCAGAGGGTCTTGACCCCCTGGATGACCTTGCTGGGCTCGCCCAGCATGCTTTTTACTTGAGTCTCCTGCATGCCTTTGGTGAGCTTCCTCCAGTTCTTCTTGTTCTGTCCGCCGAACTGTTCAAACTGGCCGGACTTTCGAGCCTCCTCACATTCCTTCAGAAGGGCCTCCATTTCCTGCAGCTTGGTCTCGAGCTGGGAAATTCGTGACTGCAAACGGGCGACCTCGCTTTCCTGGGCATGAGACGGTTGAAGGGTCCCGTACCAGGCCTGAAGGCTGCAAAAAACGCCGAGAGAAATCAAACCGAAAAGGAATCGCTTCATCGCTTTTCGACACTCCTTGTGCAGATGCGGTTCATCTTCATCCCTTTTTCACGCGGTTGACTCTGGTAAGGGTCATCAAGTTCACCGATTTTCCGTCGGGAAATGCAGGGGGCCTCGTTTCATCGAAGAAAGTGTAGAACTGCAAACGGTTTTCATCCAGGAATTTCACGATCAATTTCGCCCTGAAAGGCCTTCCTTCCCGGGTGTACAAAAGGTCCAGCCAGACCGGCTGCTTCGAGTAATCGAAAACGTATTGAAATTTGTTGTGGGTGTTTTGAAATTCCATGCTCCCTGTTCCTCTCTCCCCGAAGACGACGGTTCCCTTCACGCCCGCGCGGTCCAGGCCGACCCATGTGCCGACATGGGGCATGAGGTATCGCTCTTGAACCCTCGGACTGTCGCATGAGAGAGAGGAAAGCATGAGTAACACGGTAACGATGAGGAGTGCACCCTTTTTCATAGTCGTAAAGAACCTTTCTTTCCCACATTTCGAATTTTGACTATTGTCTTCTTCCCTGCACGTGCCTGGTGCGAGAGAGGAGGCTCGAACACCTGCCCCTTTCGGGAATGGATCCTAAGTGTAATGAGAAGTGATGTCAATACCAAGTGGCACATGGGGCTGCCTTGCCCGCAGGAAACCCGCAACTTTTCGCTCACCCATTCCTTTACGAGGTCGGTCTGGTTCATACCCCTGGACTCTGCGATGCGTTTCAGGGCCGCCATCTCATTCTCTTCTTCTACCTGTATTTGAGCAACTCCTGGACGGTCAATCCGAT
>JAFGPH010000624.1 GCA_016926135.1 Deltaproteobacteria bacterium | reverse complement strand
TCATGGGGATCCACTGCAAATCCCCACTTGCCGAAACCCATGGCTTCCAGCCCGTCAAAAAGCAACTGGTGGAACTTGGTGCCCTCGATGATGGGGAAGGTGACCCCGAAGACCGTATAGACCCCGGAGCCCACGAAATAGTGACCAATGGAGATGGCCTTCTCACTCATCCACTCGGGGGCGGCCCCCGCCACGGGCAGGTCCGCAATGCTTTCACCCAGCCCGCCGACCCGCACCATTTCGGCGCAGGCGATCAGGATGCGGCTGTTGTCCACGCAGGAACCCACCCCAAGCACCGGAGGCATACCCACGGTTTCGCACACCTCCCGCAACCCGGGGCCTGCCAGGTGTGCCGCTTCCGGGGTGTAAAGCCCGGCCTTGGCCAGGGAGATCTGGGAACACCCGGTCTGCACCACCAGCACGTCGTTCCGGATCAGTTCTTTCACCAGCTCTACATGCACGTAGTCGTGCTTGACCCTGGGGTTGGTGCAGCCGACCACGCCGGCCACGCCCCGGATCCTGCCGTTGATGATGTTGTCGTTCAGCGGGGTATAGGAAGCCCTGAAGGTGCCGCCCAGCATGTAGTTGATGTACTCGTGAGAGAAACCGTGGATCCCCAGGGTCTTGATCTTGGGGATCTCGATCGGTAACGAACGGTTCTTGAATCGGACGATGGCATTCTCCACAATGGAGTCCGTGCACTCTCTGGGATCGTGCTCCACGAACTCGATGTGCTCCACCCCCTCGATATGGCAGCGCGGGTTGGTGGTGAAAAGCTTCGTCTTGTAACACTCGGCCACTTTCCCCAGCCCCTGCTTGATGCACTGCACATCCACGCCCATGGCATCCACCGCGCCGGTGATCAGAATCGCCTCCGTGGACATGAAGTTGCCGGCATGCGGAATCCCGTGCCTGGACATCATCTCGGCCCCCGAGCAGCACATGCCCAGCAGATTAATGCCCTTGGCGCCCGCTTCTTTGGCCGCCTGGATCAGGCCCGGGTCATTCACCGAATCCAGCATGGACTCGAAGAGGTTCGGTTCGTGGCCGTGAATGATGATGTTCACGTGGTCTTCCTTGAGGCAGCCCATGTCCACCTCGGTCCTGACCGGCGTGGGGGTCCCGAAAAGGATGTCCGAGATCTCGGTGGCCACCATGGATCCGCCCCAGCCGTCTCCCAGCGCAGTGCGGGTGCACTGTTTGGTGATGTTTTCATAATCCTGGTCCACGCCCATGTGGGTCCTGTGCATGATCTCCATGATCTCCCGCATGGCGCCGCGCGGCACAACACCATGCTTGCGCCAGGTCTCGAGCGTCTTGGCGGGGACCCTGCTGACAAACGGGATCTCCCCTTCCACCTGCGTATAGGTCCGCTCCAGTTCCCTGTAAACATCCGTGGCGATATCCTTGACCTCCCGCCCCTCCGTGGCAATTCCCAGCTCCTGGGCCACCAACTCCAGCTTCGCCACATCCTTGATCTTGTAATCCTTGATATGGCCGTTCACGACCTCCCTGAAGACGTCCAGCATGCTCATGCCGTGGTCGGTATGGGCGGCGGCGCCGCTGGCGACCATCCTGGCGAAATTTCTGGCATGAATGGTGTCGATGGTTGCGCCGCAGACCCCCACCTTGGCGTACGGGTCTTTGGGGTTGAGCCGGCAGGGTCCCATGGAACAGTGCTTGCAGCAGGCCGAGTCCGCCCCGATGGGGCAGGCCTTCATGTCCGCGGCCCGGTGAAAGGCGGTCTCAACGCCGTCCCGCTCCGCCTTTCGCAGCATCTGGGCCGTTGATTCGCAGATGGTGACATCCCGAATGTTCAGTTTCTTAACTTCCTTTTCCTTGGCCTTGTCCTTGTCCTTTTCCATTCACTCTCCTCCTTAGCGGCTTGGACTGTTCACCTCTGATTCATACCTGGTCCTGGTTGCGGTCCTGAAAAACCTCACGCCGCCTCCCGTTTCCAGAAGGCGAGAATACCTTCCTTACCGAAAAACAACTGCACCAGCTCCCATCCCTGCCCCCCGCGCTCATTCAGGACCTGACGCAAAACCCCCATCTGGTCCATGGGAATTTGGTTCAGGGAGCATTCCCCTTGATCCGAACAGAAATAGACCAGGTCACTGAACTGGTCGCTCGGGTGCCTGGTGATTTCATACTGGTATCTTTTCACGAATCCCCCTCACACTTCAACCGGCCCGACTTTGCGACGGACCGGTCGAGCCTCTTCTCACGCCGAAACCTCCAGGGTGCAGCGGGTGAAATCGATCTCTTTTCCGCACCCCTTGCAGGTATGCTTTCTGTCGAATTCGTCCGAAAAGATCTCCGTCTCCCTTCCGCATTCCGGGCATTTGCAGGTGAAAGACTTGAGGCTCTTGTGGGATTCAAAGCCGGGGCAATGTCGGGGTGTGCTCATGCGGACCTCCTTTCATTCATCCCTTGATCTTTTTTCCGATCTGTTTTCCATAATCCTGGGCCATCTGAACCCCTCCGCCCAGGGTGGAGGACTTGAGTCTCAGCGGCCCGCCCACCATGTCCATCTGAAAAATGTTCTTCATGGTGTCGAAAATGCGGCCGGGCGCCTCCCCGCTCCAGCCGAAGGCCCCGAAGGACCCGCCCGCCTTGCCCTGGAGATTCGCCTTCTCCGCCAAGAAGAGCATGGTCTTCATGCCCTGGATCATATCGCCGTGGTAGGTGGCCGAGCCGAACACATAGGCGTCGTACCCGGCGAAATCGGTCTCCTTCTTGATCCCGGTTACGTTCACGACCTGGGCTTCCACTCCCTCCATGCGGACCCCTTCCGCAATCAGCTCGGCAATCTTCTTGGTCTCGCCCGTCCGGGTCGAGAACACGATCAACGCTTTTCCCATTCCCTCCTCCTTCGCACCTTTTCTGAAATCGCGTTACTCCGAGGGCTCTTCCTCTACCTTCCCCTTGTGCTTGGTCCCGCACAAGGGGCACAGGATCTCGATTTCCTTTTCATCCCCGATGAACTTCTCCCTCAGCTTCTCCGGGCCGAGGAAGGAGACATCCCCACAGGCGCAAGACGGGCACTCGGCCCTGACTCGATACTTCTTGTTGGACATTCCCAGCCTCCCGTATAATTCACCGCAGACGTTGGTCTCCCCCCTGCTGCCCGCAATCCGGTATGTAGCAGGAGACGTCCAGAAACTCGCACTTCTCCTTGCAGGAGGGGCATTTCTCGGGCGGTTTGTCGGCCTTCAGGGTGTAGCCGCACTTGTTGCATTTCCATTCAGCCATGCTATTCCCCCTTCCCGTCCCCAGAAGGGACTGCCACCGAGGTGAACCACTACGCCTTCCACAGGCCGTGAAGGTTGCAGTACTCCCTGGCTGTGACCTTGTCGGCAGCGATCTTGAAAGTGGCCTCCGGGGCCGCGCCGGGTTTCAGGAAATAACGGTAGAGTTGGCCGTCAGCGATGATCTCGATCCACTCGATGTAGTGTTTCTCCTCCATGGGATGGGCAACGCTACCCACCTTCACCTGGAACCCGTCCGCGGTCTTTTCCACCACCGGGACGTGCTTCTCCTTGGCCGCGTCTACGGTGTTTTCCTTGAAAAGCTTCATGGGCTGACCGCAGCAAACCAGCTCGCCTTTGCCTCCGTGCAGCACCTCCACGATGTTGCCGCACAACTCGCACTTGTAAACCTCCATTCTCTCCGCCATGATATCCTCCTCTATGGATGCCTTGTGTTGAAGAAATGATCCCGCCTTCACATGCAACAGGTCGGTTGCCGAAGGCGCGCATGCTACCAGTTCTCTCCCAGGAGCTCGAAGTGGGCCTGCGGGTGGGCGCACGCAGGGCAGGCCTGGGGAGCTTCCTTGCCCGTGTAAACGTAGCCGCAATTACTGCATTGCCAGACCACGTCCTGATCCCGCTTAAAAACCCGGCCTTTTTCTATGTTGGCGGCCAGGTCACGGTAACGCTTCTCATGCTGTTTCTCCGCCACGGAAATGGCCCGGTATACCAGCGCCACATCCGAAAAACCCTCTTCCTCGGCTACCGTGGCGTGGCTTGGATAAAGGGTCCCGTGCTCGAAATTCTCTCCGGCTGCGGCGGCCAGCAGGTTCTCGTGGGTGCTGCCGATCGCCCCGGCCGGGAAGGCTGCCGTAATTTCCACATCGCCGCCCTTCAGAAACTTGAAAAATCTCTTGGCGTGTTCCTTCTCCTGATTGGCGGTCTCTTCAAAGATACGAGAGATCTGAACATATCCCTCTTTCTTGGCCTGACTCGCAAAATAGGTATAGCGATTCCTGGCCTGAGATTCCCCGGCAAATGAAGCAACCAAATTCTTCTCGGTCTGACTTCCTTTCAATTCTTTCATACAATATTCCCCCCTGTGGAAAGCCTGTTGTCCTTACTGATCCCCATCTTCGCCAAGGTGCGCCCCCTGCTTCTGGCAAGCCGCACAGAGGCCCAAAAACTCGAGCTTGTGCCCGAATATGCCGAATTTGGTCATACGACCCAAGGCATTTTCCAAATTCCCCAGCGTGTTATCCGAAGGCTCAAAGGGCACGTCCTCGATTTTTCCGCACCGAACGCAGGTGAGGTGGTAGTGATCTTTCGTAACCCCGTCAAACCGCTTCTGCGGGTGACCCGGCTCGATCTTGTGAATCAGGCCGCCGGCGGCCAGCAGGTCCAGGTTGCGATAGACCGTGCCCATGCTGATCCTGGGCAGTTTCTTTCTGACCTTCTCGTAGATCTCATCGGCGGTCGGGTGCCCTGGACAGCATTTCACCTCTTCCAGGATCACCCGGCGCTGGTGCGTCATCCTATGTTTTTGATCCTGATTCAAATGCGTGGCATGGGGCTTATCAGTAATAGTTATTAATAATAGCCCACGTGGCGGCTCTGTCAAGAATAAACTTCCTTAATGCCCCCCCTTCACAGGCACGGAGAACCGTTTCTCCCGGAAATGCATCTTGGCCCGCTGGCATCTCGGACAGGTGCACGTGTCAGGCAGTGCATCGAAAGGGGTGCCCGGTTCGCATCCAGCCTCGCTGCAACCCCTTTCCGGATCATAACTGTACCCGCAGGGGCATTGATAAACATGGACTTTTTTCCACTGCTCGGCCGCCATCCGGATTCAACCCCCTTCCGCCGCAGTAGAGCCGGGCCCTGCAAGGGGCCGGAACATCTTCTTGCCGGCGCCGCAGATCGGGCATTTCCAGTCTTCAGGCAAGTCCTCAAACCGGGTCCCCTTGGGGATCTTGCCTTTCCTGTCACCCCGGTCCGGATCGTAGATGTAACCGCAATTTGTGGTTTGACACTGCCACATATGCTCAGGTTCGGCCATCTTCTACCCCCTCTCACAAAAAGAAACCCTGCACGATTTCCGGACCTCCTGCTCCAACCGGCGCAAACATCTCCCTGGGCGCCCCGCAGACCGGGCAAACCCAACCCCTAGGCAGCTCTTCGAACCGGGTCCCACCGGGTATCCCGCGAGTCGCATCGCCGTTGGCGGGTTCATAAAGGTATCCGCAAACCGTGCATCGATAAAGATCCATCCGGTCCTTCCCTTTGCCGCCGGAATTATCCCAGCTTGGCACCGACGGCCTTTCCGTAGTCCTGGCAGGCCTTGATTCCGTCTTTCGTTCCGATAAGGGCCTCCTTGAGACTCAAGGCCCCCAGATCGACCGTGTCCATCTTGAACACGTGCATCATGGTGTCGAAGACCATGGGCGCGGACTCTCCGCTGTGGGTGTATGAACCAAAGGCGCCACCTATTTTTCCGAGGAGGTTCGCTTTTTCCGCCGTGAAGAGGAACGTCTTCATTCCCGCAGTCATGTCACGATGGTAGGTTGGACATCCGAAAGCATACCCTTCATACCCTGCGAGGTCTTTCTCGCTTTTGATTTCAGCCACCTTTTTCACCACCGCGTCGTGGCCCGCGAACCTCACTCCTTCGGCGATCCACTCGGCCATTTTCTCGGTGTTCCCTGTTCGGCTGACATAGGCAACCATAACCTTTTTCATGATGAAACCTCCATGCTTGAATGTTGACCGATCAGGACACCTTCGAAAAGGCCTTTTGGGCGGCGCCGCACACGGGGCACTTCTCAGGCGGCTCTTTTTCGCAGGTATAACCGCAAACGGAGCACACGTAGTAATCCGCGTCCGCGTTCTTCCCCAGATTGTCCAATACATTCTGGTAGAGTGCGGCATGGATTTTCTCCACGGCATTGGCATAGGTGAAGGAACGCTCCGCGGCCTTGTTCCCTTCCTGCTTGGCCGTCTCGATCATTTCCGGATACATGCTCTTGAATTCATGGGTTTCCCCGGCGATGGCGGCCTTCAGATTCTCGGCCGTGGTCTTCACCTCCCCCAGGGTCCTGAGGTGGGCGTGGGCATGCACGGTCTCCGCCTCCGCGGCCGCCCTGAAAAGCCTTGCCGCCTGCTTGTATCCTTCCTTCTCCGCCTGCTTGGCAAAGGCCAAATATTTCCGGTTCGCCTGGGATTCTCCCGCAAATGCATCCCTCAGATTCTGCTCTGTCTTACTCATGAATCAACTCCTTTCAAATCGGAATGTTACAGGTTTTTTCAGGTGACGTGATTCCTTCCACCAGCCTTTCTTGACGTGGGCGGCCTTCTCGGCCTCAGCAAGCTGCCTGATCCGGTAGGCCGAATCCCTTACGACACTGTAAAGGATCCCGCAATTGTTGTCTTCTCTCACCGCATCACCCTCCTCAGCCAGAGAAAGCATGCTCTCAGTCAATTCCAGGGTCTTCCGGATGGTCTCATCACATCGTTTCATGGTTTTAGGTACGCTCGAATGAAAAAGGATGTCAGTCAATCACTCAAGAACTGTGCCAGTAGAGCCTGAAAAACCTGAAGACCAAATAGCCGAATGAATTCAGGACCTCTCCTGAGTTCTTTTTATCTGACTGATTTTCGGGTGCCTCTTAGTCTGAGACATCATGAGACACTTTATCTAAAGGGAAATGCCGGGGGAAATCAGACCGAGACACGATCCGGGACCCGTAGGACATCGAGGTACCAGACTTCAGCCCCTCCTCCAATTTTGGCAAACGAGTAGGACACAGAATTTAAAATTAATAATTTAGGATATTTAAATGGTCAGTTCCCGCGCATTTGAAGAGCGGTTTTCCTGATCCGTCCAGGAGGTCTGGACATCACAATACAGGAAGATCGTCAAGAAACGATCCTTTAAAAGATCAGCGGATATGTCTCAAAATATTTTGAGACATTAATGTATCATGAGACACCAGGATTTGCGCCCAGAAAACGATACAAGGTCGCCCTGCCAACCCCAAGTAGCGAAGCGGCCTTTTTCTTGTTCCCGCCGGTTCGCACAAGGGCGTTATGCACGGTTTCAGGGCTTAGTTTGAGACCTGAGAATCGCGGATGCGGGTTAAGCCTGCATTGTTCTCGCAGCTCCGCCGGCAGATGATCCGGCTGAATGACCTTTCCCCTCGCCTGGACCAGGGAAAAGCGAATCGCGCTCTGGAGTTCCCTGATGTTCCCGGGCCACGGATACTTCTCCATGAGAGACAGCGCCTCACCGGATACCCCCGGCGTCTCCTGTCCCTCCTCACAGGCCCTCTTCAGCACGTGCTCGACCAGCAGGGGAATATCTCCCTGGCGTTCCCTGAGAGGCGGCAGAACCACCGGAACCACATTGATCCGGTAGTAGAGGTCTTCGCGGAAATAGCCCCTGCTCACCTCCTGCCTCAGCTCTTTGTTGGTGGCGCTGATCACCCTCACATCCACGGAGACGGTCTTTTCATCCCCCACACGTTCGAAGCTCCCCTCCTGCAGGACCCTCAGAAGCCTGGCCTGAAACGGTCTGGGCAGGTCGGCCACCTCGTCCAGGAACAGGGTCCCGCCGTGGGCCAGCTCGAATCGCCCTTTCTTGTCTCGGATGGCTCCCGTAAAGGCCCCCTTCACATGCCCGAAAAGCTCGCTCTCCAGGATCCCCTCCGGGAGCGCCCCGCAGTTGACCGGAACAAAGGGCTTTCCGCCCCGTCGGCTCTCATTGTGAATTGCGTTTGCGACAAGTTCCTTTCCCGTGCCCGTCTCGCCGGCGATGTGCACCGGGTAGTCGTTGGTGGCGAGATCCCGGATCTGGCGGTAGATCCGGAGCATCTTGAGATCCTGGCCCACGATCCCCGCAAACCCTTTGAGGTCGCCCACCTCGATTCTGAGGCCCAGAAGGTCCGTCACATCCCTGAAGGCGGCGATGACACCCACGAATCGGCCCTCTTTGTCCTTCATGCCCGCGAGTTCCATCTCCACCCTCCTGGAATCCCCCTGCTTGGTGAGGATAGGAAGGGGATACGAGAGGCGATCCAGCGAGTCCGGGGTCCCCTCCCGAAAGGAGCAGCGACCGCCGCAAAAGGCCCCGCCGAAGACCTCGTGGCAGTCACGGCCCAGCACATCGTTTCGGTCATAACCTGTAATCTGTTCGGCGCTCCGGTTGAAATAAAGGATCCTGCGCGCCACGTCATGGGCAATGACGCCCTCGGAGAGGCTCTCGAGGATGCGTTCCAGATTCTCCTTTTGAGACAGGATTTCCTGCAGCAGGGTTTCCATGGGGTTCACCGCATCAGAACTCTGCGGCATTGGGGTTTTCTCCATCGCTTTGCCGGTAACATTCTGCCGATCCGCCGAACGCACTATAGCCGACGGGAAAGACCGAATCAAGCTCCTAGCGCCACCCCTTGTGCGTCTCCAGGGTCCTGGGCATGGTGGAGTGAGGTTTTCTACAAAACCATTCTAACTGCAGACTTGGTCGATCGAAGGCGCATGGCGCAGAGGAACACCCTTTTCTCCCCTTGGCGTTTCCGTGACATCTGTGCCGTGGGCCGTGAGTCGTATCCATAGCATCATTCGTTCATGAAGGACACGTCAGGGGAATCGAATCCGAGACTTTCAGCTTGACACACCGCCCGATTCTCGCATATAGGATTCTTATAATGAAATGGTTGATCACGATATGAAACGCTAATGCCTTCCGGGAAGGGCTTTCCCTGAAGAAGGGGGAGGGGGATGCGCCACATCGCCGCGATGGAATCATGAACCCCGCGAAGACCACGCATAGACTGTATAGAGTGCAGGCTGTGGATCGGGCCCTTGACATCCTGGACTGCTTCAATTTTCAAACTCGGGAGCTTTCCCTGCCCGAGATTACCCAAGCGACGGGCCTCAACAAGACCACGGCCAAACGCCTCATGTCCAACCTGGCTCACCGTGGGTACTTGCACCAGGACCCCGCCACCAAAAGCTACCGTCTGGGGCTGCGTCTTTTTGAGCTGGGAGGGATCGTCTTTTCATCTTTCTCACTGCGACAAGCTGCGGCCCCTTCCATGAACCGGTTGCAGAAGGAGACGGGGGCGACCGTGCTTCTGGGCATGATGATGGAAGACCAGTTGCTCTATGTCGACAAGCGTGAGGGCTACGGCGTGATTCGCATCTCCTCGGACATCGGCTGGCGGAGACCCGCGCACTATGGAATGCTTGGCCCGGTTCTTCTGGCTTTCATGGATCCGAAAGAGGTCGAGAGGCTGCTCGCGAAGGACCCGCTTCAGCGCCACACCCCCTTTTCCATTACCGATGAAAACGCCTTCACCCTCCGGCTCGAAAAGATTCGGAAA
This sequence comes from Deltaproteobacteria bacterium, assembly GCA_016926135.1. The sequence continues at coordinate 1,626 of JAFGPH010000624.1, read as the reverse complement.
GACGGCTATTTCGTGGAAAGGCAGGAGGCGGTGGAAGGCGTGATGGGGATCTCCGGTCCGATTCGCGATTTCTCCCGCAAGGTCGTGGCGGCCATGGGCATCGTGGTCATGATGGCACGGAGTCAAAACAAAAGAACTGTCGAACAGCACATCAAGATAGTCAAGGAAACCTGCGCCGAGGCCTCGTCCGCCCTTGGCTGCGGAAAGATCTAAGAGTCCCCTGAAGGGTTGCTGCGAAAGGCCGCAGGGGACCCCACACCCGGCTGGGAACTCTCTTGCAGCCCAGCCGGGAAATTTGGGCTGAGCGCCCGCAAGAAGGAGATTCCCTATGCCGATCGAAGGTTTTACGCCCTATGGGAAGGAAGAAGTAGAGGAGTACAGCTCCAAGAGATGGTGGTTGGGAATGACATGGGGGGATGTCTTTGACAAACACACGGATATCTATCCCGAGAAGACCGGCCTCGTGGACGGTACGGGCCGATGGACCAACAGAGAACTCCGCCGGAACGTGGACAAGCTGGCCTTTAGCCTCATGGAGCTGGGGATCCGGCCGAGAGAGAGGGTGCTCCTTCAGTTGCCCAATTGGCATGAATTCGTCTTCTCTTTTCTGGCCCTTCAGAAAATCGGCGCCATCATCGTCATTCTCATTCCGCGGCACAACCAGACGGAAATCAATCATCTCTGCAAGCTGACGGAGCCTGTCGCCTGGATCCTCCCCAAACAATATGGAAAAGTCACCTACCAGCCGGTCATCGATGATGTGCTCAAAGAAAACCCCCGGATCCGGCACATCCTTCAGGTGAGAACCCAGGGGGATACGCCCTACCACGCACTGGAAAGCCTCATCGAACGGGCGGAACTCACGGCCGAGCAGCGGAAGGCCCTGGAGGCCAGGCGACCCGACCCCGATGAGGTCTGCCAGATCCTGCCGACAGGCGGCACCACCGGACTCCCCAAGGTAAGCCCGCGGACCCACAACTGCTACATGAACAATGTGGAATATCACGGCTACCGATGGGAGATCACGAGCCAGGACACCCTCATGGTCATCACCCCTCTCGGCCACAACCTGAGCGTGCACTGGGGCATGGCTGCGGCGCTGTTCTTCCATGCCAAACTCGTGCTCCTCGATTCAACAAAACCCGAGGACATTTGCGCATGGATCGAGAGGGAAAGGGTGACGGCGATCCCCACCGTACCCGCTCTGGTGGCGCGTATCGTTCAGATGGAAGACCTCCGCCGATTCGACCTCGGCTCACTCAAGAAAATCTCCGTGGGCGGCGCCCCCAGCACACCGGAGCTGGTGAAAAGCGTGGACGAGAAGATCGGCGCGCGCTTCGTGAACGGATTCGGCTCGGTGGAGGGCACCTGCGCCAGCACGAAGCTGGGGGACAGCATTGAACTCATCTGCGGCAGCGTGGGAACACCCATTTGCCCTTACGACACGCTGAAGATCGTCGACAACAACGACAACGAAGTGCCCGTGGGAGTGGACGGTGAGCTGGTCTCCAAAGGGCCGGGGATCTTTACCGGCTACTTCAAGGCGGCGGAGAGGGAGAAAACCTTCACCCGGGACGGGTTCTTCAGAACGGGCGACCAGGCCAGGAAGGATGCGGAGGGGAACAT
>JAFGPH010000118.1 GCA_016926135.1 Deltaproteobacteria bacterium | reverse complement strand
TATATTATCGGAGCGCTGCGCGTTTATACCTCTGAACCATGGGACTTTACTTTAGAGGATGTGAATTTTGTCCAGGCCATGGCCGGTATGACTGGCATGGCGTTGGAGATGGCCAGATGCTATAAGGGGATGAAAGACAGCATTGAAATATTAAAGACCCTGAGAGATCCGAAAACCCTGAAGACAAAGAGATGGACGCCGTTCGAGGGGGCTCCGGTAAGTGTTTGCAAGGTGCCGGATAGGTAGTTTTTTCTAAAAACCTCATCCTTGAATGAGAGCTCTTCCTGAATGAACAGAAAAAGAGGTGCCCCGGGGAGCCGTCTTCTCCTTCAGTAGACGGCGCCTCTATGAGATGCCGCGGTCATAAAGACGACCCGCTGGTTTTCTTCAATCTCATAAAAGAAACGCCAGGCCCCTATCCGGTACCGCAATGTGTCCGGCAGGTAGTCTCTCAGTTTTCTGATGTTGGCTTTGGTGGCTTTCGACGCTTTCGGGACGGGTAATGATTTATTGATATAACTTATTCCGGGAGCTGCAGTTTCTTTTCCGCCACCACCTTTTCGCCTCGTTTCACTGATTGACTGGCCGTAGGCTGTGAAATGTGCAGGCGCCTGGACATCTCAACCGTGCTCATGCCCAGTTCTCTCACCCCCCAATAGCACAGCACACTGCGGGCTTCCACCGTAGAGGGATACCTGCCCTGCCGTGTGATTTCCTCCGCAGGGATACGAAAGAGGCTTGCGATCTGGCCCACAAGCCATTCATAATCGTGCCCAAGGGCCTTGTGGCCCAGGATGCGTTCATCCCCTTTGATCCGCTCCTGTTTGCCTCTAGGCCCCTTTACTGCCTCCCAGCCCCCTAGGCTTCGAATCAACCCCCCACCGACCAGTTCCTACTGTAAGCTTTGATGGGGTTCATTCACCGGATCGCCATGGGGCCCGTGATCTTTGCGACGGGGGCATGGAAACCAAACGATCTCATTCGCGCAAGAATCTTGTTCGCCTCACGGAGGCTCAACGCCTCGGATTGGATCGCGTGGATGAGAATCCCGATCGTGCCTGTGAGCTTGATCCCTAAAAGTGCAGCTTCCCTCCGGGCCAGTTTATCATCACACGCGAATATAAAGCCGTTTGCTTTCGCGGCCGCAATGCATGAGGCTTCCCCGGCCCCAAGGGATACCGAGAGCTGCTCAAAAACCCTCCTGTCCTTCTCGTCGTGGATTTGGACCACGCGAAGCCAGCCAGCGGAGACGGCCTTTGGGATCCCCGAAAGTCCAGGATAACCCTTTTGGATGCCTTTCAAGTTTTCGAAAACGACGAAATCGGTCACCCAGGCGCGCCGCGCATAAAGCCCATCAAGGATATCCAGATGTCCTACCAGGGCGAAATTGCTCAACACGCAGGTGTCGAAAACCAGATCAGGCATTCGCGATATCACCTAGCAGTTCAGATGGATCCTGCCCGGGTGGCACGATCTCCCGTTCCATCAGGTACGCTCGGGTACTGACCGGGTCCATCCCAAGGATTTCAGCGAGCTTGCCGAGGCTGATCATCCCCTCCTGGTAAGCATCCATGGCCACCGATTTGCGGCGTTCCAGAAGGTCACGTCGGCCATGGGCAGCATTGATAGCCTCCCTTACGAGATCTCCCATGGTCCTGCCCTGCTTTCTGGCCCTGGATTTTAGGTAGCGGTGCTGCTCCTCGGTCAGCATGATGTTGGTTCTCCTCATGGTGATCACCTCTATGTGTAACTATATGTGTAATCTTATCAGAGCGGCTCGTATCGAATCAAGAGGAAATGAGGGGGCAGGGAAGATCCACTTTCACTCAACTCGATCCTGTGCCAGGAAGATGCCTATCTTCTGGAACTGGTGCGTTACATCCACCTCAACCCGATCCGTGCAGGCATTGTAGAGAGTCTGTGAGCAGGTACTCAACGCGGTGGGAATTCAGCAGTCTCAAGAACTCTTTGAAGTCGGGGGGTAGCCGGATCATAACCGAAGATCTGCTGGTGGGAACCATCCGGGCATTCCCGGAAAAACGGGCAAAAAAATGGCGGAGAGAATGGGATTCGAACCCATGGTGCAGCTTTACACCGCACACACGCTTAGCAGGCGTGCGCCTTCAGCCAGCTCGGCCATCTCTCCGCAAATTCGCCGTCGGCGAATCACTAGTAGCTTGAAGCTATTTGCTCGTGGCTTTGAGGATGGAACTAGACATAAACCCCTGAGTAGCCAACCTCAAACTCAATTCTCTCCTATCCTTTCAACTTGTTTCGAAAAGAGGCCAATTGCCTCACCAAGAAATAAGCCCTGTACAGTATTCCTTGGCTTCCTGGTAGACCTTAAATTCCTTGAAACGGAACTTCATGCTCCTTCTGCAAAAAGCCACCGGCTAGCCGCCAACGGTGAAGTTCGGCCCATCCCCCGAACTTCCTGGCGGAGGGAGTAGGATTCGAACCCACGGCCCGCCGGTTAGACGAGCAACGGTTTTCAAGACCGCCTCCTTAAACCACTCGGACATCCCTCCGCGGATCCGATGCGGCCTTCGACTTGAGGTCCGCTCACCTCACGCGGCGGACGAAGGACCGTAACCAAAGAGAATAATAACACCGGATACCCGCTCAGTCAAAAAAAATATCTCTCATCCCCTCTCCCGCTCGGCCTCGGCGGCTCGCTCCTTCATCAGCCGGATCGTGGCCGCGTAATCCTTGCTGTAAAAAACGGCCGAACCGGCCACAAACACGTTGGCGCCCGCCCGGGTGACGCGCTGGATCGTGTCCGGGCTGATGCCCCCGTCCACCTCGATGTCCACCCGGAGTCCCCGCCGGTCGATCCTCTCCCGGATCCTCGCGATCTTGGGAATCACGGCCGGGATGAACTCCTGGGCCTCGAACCCGGGATTCACGCTCATCACCAGGACCATGTCCAGCTCATCCAGGACATACTCCAGCACCTCCGGGGAGGTGGCCGGGTTCAGGGTGACCGCAGGTTTGGCCCCCGCCTTGCGGATGAGTTGGACCGAGCGGTGAAGGTGGTGCACGGCCTCCGCGTGGACCGCGATAATGTCGGCCCCCGCACCCGCAAAGGCGCCCACGTAGGCGTCCGGGTCGGAAATCATGAGGTGCACGTCGAGCGGCAGGGAGGTGATCTTCCGGACCGCCTTCACGATCAGGGGGCCGATCGTGATGTTCGGCACAAAGTGGCCGTCCATCACATCGATGTGGATGTAATCGGCCCCGGCCTTTTCCACAGCCCGGACCTCCTCCCCCAGCCTCGAAAAATCCGCGGAAAGAATGGATGGTGCAATCTTGATCATCGTGTCCTCCGATGGACCCCCGAGGCGCATCGCGCGACTGGGCTCATACGTTCCTCAGGAATCTGGGTCTCGGCACCACCGCCGAGTGATGCTCCCCGCCGAAGGCGGAGCCTCTAACTTTAGGCACTTTAGGCATTTTAGCGCACTTTAGGCACTTGAACTGCCCGGCTTTCTGTGTACCTTGCACCTTGTACCTTGCGCCTAATTCTTCACGAACATCGCCCCGAAAAACCCGTCCATGTGGTGCACATGCGGGAAGGTCCGGTAGAAACCCTGCGTGTCGATCAGATCCACGGCCCAGCCCGGTGCACTGTCTTTGAGGTTTTCGAGGACCATCTCCCGGCGATCCCCCAGAAACGATCTCACGACCCCTTCGTTTTCCTCTCTCGAAAGGGTGCACGTGACATAGAGCATCTTCCCGCCCCGACGCAGCAGGGACACCGACTCCGTCAGGATGGCCCTCTGCATCGAGGCAAGCCTCGGAAGATCTTCCTCCTTGCGATTCCACTTGATGTCCGGGTGCCTGGACACGACCCCCAGACCGGAACAGGGCGCGTCCACCAGGATCCTGTCAAATTCACATCGGAACACGCCGGAAAGACCTGCCGCCGCGTTTGCGGCAACCGGAGAGACGTTTGCCAGCCCCAGGCGAAGAGAGTTCCGTGCAAGACTTAACAGCCTCCGAAAACGGATGTCAAGGGATACGATCCGGGCCCGGTCTTCCGACCGCTCCGCCAGGTGGGTCGTCTTCCCGCCCAGACCTGCACACACGTCCAGGACCCTGTCCCCGGGCTTCGGGTCCAGCAGCCAAGAGGGGACCTGGGCCGCCTCATCCTGCACCTGAAAGAGGCCCTCCCGGTAAGAGCGCAGGCGATTGATCCTTCCCCGGAATCCCTCCACCAGGACTCCCGAGGGGGAGTAGGATGTCGGTTTGGCCGCCACTCCTTCCTCTGTGAGACGGTCGATCAGGGTGGAGCGGTCCGTCTTGAGGCTGTTCACCCGCAGGGTGAGGCCGGGCACCCGGTTTCCTGCGGAAAGCAGTTCTTCGGTGAATTCCGGCCCCCGCTCGGCAACCCACTTCCGGACCAGCCATTCGGGGTAGGAATGGCGAATCGACAGGTACAGGACAAGGTCCGCGGTTTTGTCCGGAAGGGAAATTTCCTGCTTCCACCTGCACAGGTTCCTGAGCACGCCGTTCACAAAAGAGCCGATGTGCCGCCCCCGGGATTTGGCCTGGTTCACCGCCTGGTCCACGGCGGCCGATTCAGGCACCCTGTCCATGAAGCTTATCTGGTAAAGGGCAAGGCGGAGGATGTTCAGCACCGGAGGGTCGATCTTCGCGACAGGAAGGCTGGAAACCCGGCCAATATCCCAATCCAAACGAAGGCGCCATCGCAGCACGCCCTGAACCAGATGGCCGATGAAGGCCCGGTCCCTTTCATCGAAATCGGACCGGGAATGGAGGGCCTCCTCGAGGTGGGTGCCGGAAGGGGTCGCCCTATCGGGCAGCCGGTTCAGGACGCTCAGGGCCAGGTCCCTTGGCATCTCCTTTTTCATATCCCAGGAAAGACCTCATTCCCTCTTCGATGACTTCCAGATCCACATCCGTATCATAGCAAGGGCCGTGGGGTCTCCGGTTCAGAATGCCGTACACGGGGATGGGGTAGGTATCCTGTATCCCGCTCGTGAGATCCCTTTCGCACGCCACCCCGATGATCATGTCCGGTCTCTTATCCACCACGATCTTCCTGGCCAGGGTGCCCCCGGTGGCGACTGCGATGGAGACCCCGTAGCGCTGCGACATGGCCACCAGGTCCTTGATCTTGCAGCGTCCGCAACCCTTGCAGTTCTCCACCCTGCCCGAGGTGATCCTCACGTCGCATTCATGAAACTGGAGGCACTGGGGCAGAAGAATCAGGAGCTTTTCGGGACGGATGCGCCTGGCTTCCCCCAACACGAGCTGGTTGTTGGCGGCGATGAAGGACCGCCTCACCCGGTCCTTGCCGATCCCCACGAACTTCCCCACCACGACCAGCATGGGAAACAGAAAACGGATCATCACACCGCGAATCCGGCGGTTGAAAAAGAGGTTCTTGCCCCGGATGATCGTGAAGACGAGGGTGAGCCCCCCCCCGATCATGAACAGGACAATGCCCAGAAAGACGAGGGCCATGATGAGGGGAAGCTGCGGGTGGATATTGGAAAACCCCACATAGGGCACCAGCCAGAGGACCACCGCCAGCACCACCATCAGCGCGCAGGTGAGAAGGAGGAGAAAGATAAAGGTCCACTTCTCGCTTCCCCCTCCGCTCACCACGCCATTACCCAGGGACACTGACCCGGGAGGCGGTGCATCCGGCCTATGGCGCTTTCCTTGGGTCATTGCCCCAGCAGGGTGCCCTCCCCCAGGGAATAGCCCCTCAAAAAGTCCGCAGCGGGCATTCTCCTTTTTCCCGGCGCCTGCACCTCCCTGATCTCGACCCTGCCCTCGCCCGTCTCCACAAAGAGCCGCCCTCCCGGCTGTCTTCTTACCATTCCCGGGACGCCCGGCCCAGGCGCCCCGGACG
>JAFGPH010000623.1 GCA_016926135.1 Deltaproteobacteria bacterium | reverse complement strand
GGAAACTGCCGGAAGAAAGAACGTCGAGCAAATAAACCTTGTACAAATAGTACAGGGGAACGAAATCGTTGCCAATCGCGAGAGAGAACGGATGGCCGGGAAGAAGACACCTCCAGTAAAACATGAAGGGCCACAAGAGGACCATTCCGGCCCCTGTCATACGTAATGCTTTGTCACGGCCGAACATGTTTTTCAAAATCGCTTCACCGAAACGATGGTTGTCCTTCGGAGACCGACCCTAACGCACAGGTTCCCCTCTCATGCAGGGGTCTCCTTGACTTTTGATCCTGACTCAGGTAGGGAATCTACTAAACTTCCTTGGGTACTGCAAACACTTCTGAAGAGAGGGGCCTTGGCATGAAAGGCGGGAAGCCTTGTTCGCATTCGGAGCGGGTCGGGGATGTATGCTGAAAAGACCATCGCTGTCGTGATTCCTGCATATAACGAGGAAAGGCTCATCGGAAAGACCTTGAAGTCCGTTCCCTCCTTTGTGGACAAGATTGTCGTGATCGACGACGGCAGCGTGGATGGGACGGCCTCGATTGTGGAAGAGAGAAGTTCCGAAGATGACCGGGTCATGCTGATCCGACACACGGAAAACCAGGGAGTGGGTGGAGCCATCATCACGGGATATAGAAAGTCGGTGGATCTGAATATGGATGTGACGGCGGTCATGGCCGGTGATGGGCAGATGGACCCCGAAGACTTGACCGATCTGATCGACCCCGTTGCGAAGGGCGAGGTGGACTACACCAAGGGAAACCGGCTGTTCCAGGGGGATGCCTGGACCATGATCCCTCATTATCGTTACCTGGGCAACTCGTTTCTATCCCTGCTGACCAAGATCGCCTCGGGATACTGGCATGTCGCCGACTCCCAGAGCGGCTATACCGCTGTATCCCTCGCGGTGCTGAAGAGGATCAGCCTGGAGAGGGTCTACAACCGCTATGGAATGCCAAATGACATGCTCATCAAGCTGAATCAGTATGACTTCCGCGTCCGCGATGTCCACGTGAAACCGGTGTACAATGTCGGTGAGAGTTCGGGTATCCGGCTCAGCCACGTGATCCCCAGGATCACGTGGCTCCTGTTCCGGGGATTCTGGGAGAGGCTCTTCTTCAAGTATGTGATCAAGGATTTTCATCCTCTGGTCTTCTTCTACCTCCTGTCCTTTTTGCTTCTGACCGCCAGTGTCCCCCTCACGATCCGGCTGTTCTACATGTGGGTGTTCACGGGCGTCATCCCCGGGATCAATACCATGGCGGTGGTATTCACTCTCATCAGCGGTCTGCAGACCCTTTTTTTCGGGATGTGGTTCGACATGGAGTACAACAAGCACCTGAAGTAGGGGCATGGCTATTCCGTGTGCGCACTGAACAGAGATTTCACTCTAAGGGCTTATGCCGATCTTCTGAAGGAGATGAGGAGAACCGGTTGGCCGATTTTTCCACTCGGGCAGTACTTCGAGGGAGGGCAGGGTCTCCCTGCCTTTTTCATTCTGAGGCATGACGTGGATCGACGGCCCGGCCGTGCCTTAGAGATGGCCGCTGTGGAGGAATCTTTCGGCGTTCGTTCCACCTTCTATTTCCGAGTCAATCGCGATGTGTTCAACATGGACATCATCAGAAGCATAGCGGCCATGAATCACGAGATTGGGTACCATTCCGAGGTGCTCCACAAGGCCCGGGGCCGTATTGATTCGGCTGAGCGCATCTTCTGGTACGAACTGAGCAGACTGAGGTCCCTGGCCGAGGTGAGGACCGCTTCGATGCACGGGAATCCCCTATCCAGATGGGACAACCGAGATTTCTGGAAATATTTCACGCCTTCCCGATTCGGGCTTTCCGGGGAGGCCTACGGGAGTGTGAAAGACCCGTGTATCTTCTATCTGACCGACACGGGCCGTGGGTGGAACAGGTGGGCATTCAATGCTCGGGACCGATTCCCGGAGGGTTCCGTGCGCCTCATGCCAGCCCTTGCGAGCACGGCGCAACTGATCCGGACCTTGAGGGAGGGCGCCTATAAGAAGGTCTACCTGCAGGTCCACCCGAATCGGTGGACTTCGGGGACCATGCAATGGCACTGCCAGTGGGTGGAGGATCTTCTGCTCAATGCGGTGAAGTGGTTTCTGATGCGTGTTCGGAGAGGGACATACCAACCATGAGGGTTCTCCTGATCAACCCCCCCTACAGCAGAGAAGAACGATACGGGAAGGACCTGGGCAGGTTCGGACCTTTGAACGAACCCCTGGGTCTGGCCTATGTCGCAGCGAGTCTGGAAAGGGCCGGTCATGCGGCTTCCATTTTGGATGCGCCGGCCCTGGGCATTGCTTCCGAGGACATTCCCCGTCATATGGAAGGGCGAGACTACTCCATTGCAGGGGTGACCATGCTCACCCCCATGTATGCCCGAAGCATGGAGGTGGTCAGGACCCTGAGAGATGCGTTCCCAAAGATCCGGATCGTGGTGGGCGGGGCCCATCCGACGATCTTGCCCCGGGAGACCATGCAGGGCAACCGGGAGATCGATTTTGCCGTTGTGGGCGAAGGGGAAAGGGTCATGGTGGCACTGATCAGCGCCTTGGAGAGAGGAGGGGACCTGAGCCATATCCAGGGCCTTGCTTACAGGATCGGCGATGAGGTATGCGTGAATTCGCCTGCACAACCCATTCCCGATCTGGACGACCTCCCCATGCCGGCGCGACATCTGCTGCCCATGCACGCCTATCGCATGACCCGAAGCCGCACCCGATCTTCTCATGCATACACGGTCAGCGTGGCGCGGGGATGTCCCTTTGACTGCGGCTTTTGCTGCCGGATTTTCGGCCGCAAGGTCCGGCACCATTCCGTGGCCCGGATCCTGGAGGAGATTCGGATGCTCCATGAGCGCTACGGGGCGCGAGAGATCAACCTGGAGGCCGATACCCTGACCCTGAACAAGGCCTTTATCCTTGCCCTTTGTCGAGGTCTCCTGGATTCGGGCCTTTCCAGAGAGATCTCCTGGACCTGCGAGAGCCGTATCGACACCGTAAGCGAAGAGATGTTGAGGGAGATGAAGAGGGCAGGGTGCTGGCAGATCAGCTACGGTGTGGAAACCGGAAGCCAACGGCTCCTGGACCTGATCCAGAAGGGCACGACACTTCCCCGGATAGAGGAGGTCTTTGCGCTCACCAAGAGAGTGGGTATCACCATCCGGGCTTTCTATATGCTGGGCCTTACCACCGAGACAAGAGAGGAGAGCCTGAGAACCATTGCCTTCGCAAGGAAGCTCGATGCGCGATGGTCCCAGTTCACCCTGTTTACTCCGTTTCCGGGAACCGATCTCTATGATCTGGTCGTCCGGGAAGGAGGGCTGCGCTCCCACAACTGGGAGGACTTCAAGACCCACGGAGGATGGACCTCCGGAGGCATTGCCTACGTTCCAAAGGGAAGATCTCCGGAGGAGATGAAGGCCCTCCAGAAGAGGGCCTATCGCGCGATGTATCTCCGGCCGAGGGTTTTTGTTCGCCTCGTAAAGGAGGTCGATTCCCTGGAGAAACTCAGGGAGTATGGGATGGGGTTGTGGGTTCTGGTGAAGACTTCCTTTTCAGCAGCACCGCGAGAGGGCGACAGGGTGTTGAAGGTTCCGAGGGAGGACTTACGCAACTTCGCGCAAGGTGTTTACGTGGATTCCCCTGTCTACTTCTCCAGGAACCCTGTCGTGAGGGCCATCAACTGGGGAAAACTTGATGCCACCCTCGCCCTCTTCCCAGCGGGGGAAAATGGACGGGTCCTTGATCTG
>JAFGPH010000117.1 GCA_016926135.1 Deltaproteobacteria bacterium | reverse complement strand
TGAACGACGGCGCCGCCGCCGGGCAGACGATAGGCCAGTTTCATTTCCACGTGATCCCCCGATACCGTGGAGACGTGCCCGATCCACGGGGCGGGATCAGGTGGATCCTTCCTTCCAAAGCGCGCTATTGGGACATGCGGTGATCATCAGCATAAAGGCATATCCCATCTCCGCAAAGGCTAACCCTCCGTGCGTGACCCGCCTGCCATCCCGAAACCGCGCAGTTGCAGCTTCCCTACGACAGTCAAACTCCCCCAAACGAGAATTCCCTTCACATACCCCCATATCTGGATTGGCGCGGGACTTGGGAGAAGAGCAGAATCTGCAACCGGGGCTAAGCTGCGATGGCTAAGCGGGTATCCTGTGGTTGGTGGCAGATGGACTGGCTGTACCCCGAACGTATCGGCTACCCATTCAATCCTCAACAGTTGTGCCTTCACCGTGCACGCCCAAAACCTCTCCGTCAGTGACTCCGGCCCCGCTCAATGCGGGGGCATGATCCGCATCCCCGGCCACCTGGGCGCCGGCGGTCTCGATTGCGCCTTTCAGCTTGGAGCCGAACTTGTAGAAGCTGGAGGGGTTGCCCCATTTCCATCACCCCTCGGGCAGGATGGGGGTGGTGGCGTTGTGGTCGAGGTGGAGCATGATAAGATTGTGGAAGAAATCGCTTCGCTATTTGCTCGTCGTCGCTTTCTTCTTCCCTGATTTCAAACCAGACTTCGAAGATACCCGAGGCCTTGGAGCGGGGGTGCCGTAAAGCATCCCTTCTGCGCTGATATCCTCATCGATGTCCGGCCAATGCACCCCGAGACCATCCCCAATGATTTCCCAGTTTGCCCGTTGTTTGGGCGTCGCCTCGGACAGGCGCCACGACCAGGCCAAGGGTACACTGATTTTTCGTCCATCCAAGAGTTGAGCCGCAATGGTATCTGCGGTGACCGTTATGTTCTTAATCCTGACTTCCTGTATTTGAACCGCAATGTTCATACCATGCCTCCAGGATCTTCTCCCTGTTTCTCGTTATGATCTGCCGTAAGAGGTTCAGCTCTTTTGCTGTGAAACCCTGATTCCTCGCCAAGGCCAGGGGCTGCATCCAGAATTTGCAGATCATCCTTTCCCTCTGAACATGAACATGCACTCTCTCGTTACAGTCAAAACTGTAAAAGAAGAATCGGTATGGCCCTGAAATGCTTCTGATCGTTGGCATATCAATGTCAAAGTGGCTTCGAATGCTCATACATGATAGCACGACAGCCTTGTTCGTACAAGGCTCATGGGCAGCCTGCAGGCATTGGTGTCTGAAGGGGCCCAGCCGAGGAGGGGACTTGAGCTTGTCTTCGGGTTCGACTATATTCCCGAAGCAAAAACGAGGAAGGGGTGCTCGCATGCCTCCCAAACCATGGCCTTTGATCGCAAGCCGCAAGGAAGCCTCCCTGCGCATCTTCGGGCTCCGCATAGACCGGTCCCTGTCCCCGCGCACCCAGGAGGAGCACGACTTCTACATCCTGGAATCGCTGGACTGGGTGAACGTGATCCCGATCACGACGGACGACCGCGTGGTGCTCATCCGCCAGTACCGTCACGGCATCCAAGAGGTGACCCTGGAGATTCCGGGGGGCATTGTGGAAGGCCGGGACTCCCCCGAAGAGGCGGCCCGGCGGGAACTGATGGAGGAGACGGGGTATGAGGCGGCTCAGATGATCCCGCTGGGGTTCGTTCACCCCAATCCCGCCTTCCTGAACAACCGGTGCCACACCTACGTGGCAAAGGATGTGGTGAAGGTGGCGGGGCAATCCCAGGATGAAAAAGAAGATATCGAGGTCCTTCTGAGGCCCGTCAAGGATATTCCGGGGCTGATCCGCGAAGGCCGGATCACCCACTCCCTGGTGCTCGCGGCCTTCTACCGGTTCTATATGGAATTTCGCACTTAGGCGGCCTTGCCCGCCGCCTTGATGGCCGCCTCCACGCCCTTGCTGTAGTCCGTGGGCACGGTGGTGACCCTTGCGCCCAGCTCCTTGTCGATCATGAAGAGACCGTTTCCCTTGCCCCCGGATGCCACCAGCTTCAGTTTGCCGATGATCTCGTTGTCGTTCTCTTCCTCCTCGATCTGCTCGGTCACGTACCACTGGAGGAAAATCTGGGTGGCATGGTCTTTCTCCGCAATGGCCAGATTCATCAGATCGTTAATGGATTTGGTGATGAATTTCTCGTGCTCCAGGGTCTTCTCGAACATGTCGAGGGGAGACGCCCACTCGGCGGGAGGTTCCTGGATGGCCGCCAGCCTCGGCTGCCCTCCCTGCCTGCCGATGTACTCGTAAATCTTCATGGCGTGGAGCATCTCTTCATGATACTGCACCATGAACCAGTTGGCGAAACCCTTCAGGCCGATCTGGTTGCTGTAAGACGACATGGCCATGTAAAGGTATGCGGAATACATCTCCTTGTTGATCTGGCCGTTGAGGGCCTTTTCCATCTTTTTGCTGATCATATTTTCCCCTCCTGTTCAGGTTGTGCATCGGCCGAAATGAGCCGGCACGTTACCGAGAACAGTAATCACCAAAAGCCTCTTTTCAATGAAATAGCGTCGAATGGGGTCTTGACGGGCCGTTCCAGGTAGCGAGATGCAGGTTTTCGCTTTCTTCTGTCTTCTATCTTCCCCGTTAGATCATGGTTCTCAGCACGGGCTCGAATTCCTGTTTTTCGTCCTTGAAGAAACCCTTGGGAACCACCACGATGCCCCTGGGGGTGACCGGGAAGTGCTTGCGGTCTTCCCTGGGGTTGTACCCGATCTCGGTATCGGGCGGGATCACGTTGTACTTGTCGATGATCGCCTTCTTCACCTTGCTGCCCCGACCGATCACCACATTGGCCAGTATCACGGATTCGTCCACCGTGGCCCAGCTGCGCACGATCACGTTGTGCCCGAGCACGGAATTACGCACAATGCCGCTGACGATGCACCCCGGGGCCACCAGGGAGTCCAGGGCCTTTCCCACCCGCAGGCCTTCGGGCCGCTCGTGGTTGAAGATGAATTTCGCCGGAGGGGCCAGGATCAGGTTGGTGTGGATGGGCCACTTGTACCCGTAGAGATTGAAATAGGGGTCCACGCCGGTCAGATCCATGTTGGCGTTCCAGTAGGCATCCAGGGTCCCCACGTCCCGCCAGTAAGAGGAATCCCGCACGTGAGGATCCAGCCTGGGTATCCTCTCCCCCCCTTCCCGGGTCACGTAGATGTAGTCCTCCACCCGGTTGAGCCGGCCGTATGGGTAGGCATAGACCCTGTGGCTGGCCAGAAGACCGGGGATGATGTCATGTCCAAAGTCATCCTCGCTGCCCGACTGAAGCAGTTTCATGAGAATATCCGTTCTGAAGAGGTAGATCCCCATGGAGGCGAGCACGTGATTCGGGTCCCCGGGAATGGTCTTCACGTTTTCCTTGGGTTTCTCCCGGAAGCCCTGGATCCGGAAATCCTCGTCCACCTCGGCCACGCCGAACTGGTCGGCCAGCCCCGCATCCACTTCCAGGAGAGCGATGCTCACATCCGCATTCTTCTCCACATGGTACCGGACGAAAAGGCTGTAATCCATCTTGTAGATGTGGTCTCCGGACAGGATGAGAACATACAAGGGCTTGTTCCGCTCGATGAGGTAGAGATTCTGGCGGATGCAGTCGGCGGTCCCCCGGTACCAGTCCTGCCCGGTGCGCTGTTGAGGGGGCACGACCTTCAGGAAATGCCCCATCTTGAGGCTGAAGATGTTCCACCCCGCCTCCAGGTGATCG
>JAFGPH010000622.1 GCA_016926135.1 Deltaproteobacteria bacterium | reverse complement strand
GTACCCCATTCGCGTCATGCTGGAGGATGCGGAACGCATGCCGCTTGCCTCTCTGCTGGATCTCACCGTGACCAACCGGGACGCCCAGCAGGTGGTCATTCGAAATGTAGTCCGGGTCCATCCGAGGGCTGGCCCCGTTCTCATCGAACGCAGGAACCAGGAACGCCTTGTCACCGTTTCTGCGAACATCAGCGACCGGGATATGGGTTCGGTCCTGAAGGATGCGGGCAAGAAACTCCAGTCCATTTCATTGCCCGAGGATTTCACCATCAGCTTTGCAGGCGACTACGAGGAACAGCAGAAGGCCTTCCGGGAACTGCTACTGAGTTTTGTGCTGGCCCTGGTTCTGGTCTACATGGTGATGGCCTGCCTGTACGAATCCCTCAGGGACCCTTTTGTGGTGATGTTCTCGGTCCCCCTTGCCGCCATAGGCGTAATCTGGATGCTCCTCCTGACCCATACGACCTTCAATGTTCAGTCCTTTATCGGGTGTATCATGCTGGGAGGAATCGTGGTGAATAACGCCATTCTCCTGGTGGATCACACGAACCTTCTCTTCAGAGAGCAGGGCATGTCCCTGCGGGAGGCCATTGAAGAGGCCGGGCGAAGAAGACTGAGGCCGATTCTGATGACGGCCATGACGACCATGCTGGCCCTCATACCCCTCGCCCTGGGTCTGGGGGAGGGCGGGGAGGCGCAGGCACCCATGGCCAGGGCGGTCGTGGGGGGGCTGTTCAGTTCGACCCTGATCACCCTGGTGATCGTGCCTACGGTTTACTGGTTCTTCGAGAGAAGGTTAGGAGGAAAAGGGAAGAACGGAGACAGGCCTGAGGAAGTGCCTAAAGTGAGCTAAAATGCCTAAAGTGCCTAAAATCGAGGAAAGAACTTCCAGTGCAATGTACTCTCTGGGCAAACATTCGGTGCCAGGGGCACAACCATCACAGACCGACACGGGCTCTATGTGGAGATCGGCCTTCTGGAAAGGGATGGTGTCGGCCATGGTTCTGATCTTCTGCCTTTCCCCTCTCCCTGTCTTCAGCGAGGAAAGCGGACGGCCAGGGAATCCGCAGAGGCCGGAGCAGAGGGAAGGTCGAATCGGGTCGGACCGGATGGACCTGGGTCTGGAAGAGGCGATTTTGCTGAGCCTGGAGAACAACCGGTCCCTGCGCGTAGAGCGTCTGAACCCGAACATCCGCGCCACTTTTGAAGAAGAGGAATGGGCGGTCTTCGATCCGGTGCTGGGGGCGGAGTTTGCCTTTTCCCGCGAGAGGGGTGAGGAGCGGCCGAGGAGTTCCCGGGCCGGAACGGACAATACGGACAGCAGGATCATTTCGGATGTTGAGGTCTCGAAACGGTTTCCCACGGGAACCGACCTGAGCCTTGCTCTGTCGGCCCAGAGGACATGGTCGGACCTGTACACCGACCAGGTCGTGCCGCGGGTGGGATTGAGCGTCACCCAGGCACTCCTGAGGGGTGGCCGGAGCGATGCCAACCTGGCGAGCGTGGAGCAGGCCCGCCTGAATGTGCTGACCTCGGAGTACGAGCTTCGCGGCTTCACCGAGGCCCTGGTCGCCCAGGTGGAGCAAACCTACTGGGAGTACGCCCTCGCGTTGCGTAAGATCCAGATCTATGAGGAATCCCTCAGGGTGGCGGAGCAGCAGGTCAAGGAGATCCAGGAGATGATCGGGGTGGGTAGAATGCCTGAGACGGAGATGGCCGCCGCAGAGTCGGAAATCGCCGTGCGGAAGCAGGGGCTGATCAACGCCCGCAGTGAGGCGGCCACCACGCGTCTTCGCCTGCTGCGCCTGTTAAATCCCCCGGGTCCGGATCCTTGGGATCGGGGGGTTCAACTCAGGCTGAAGCCTGACGTGCCGGAGGTCACCCTGGACGGCGTCCAGTCCCACGTGGAAGTGGCCCTTCGCCTCAGACCGGATTTGAACCAGGCCCGTCTCGCCCTTGAGCGTAATGAACTGGAGATCGTGAAGACGAGAAACGGACTTCTCCCCAAGCTGGATCTGTTCCTCACCCTCGGAAAAACTGGATATGCGGACTCCTTCGGCTCGGCCGCAAGCGACATGGACGGCGACTATTATGATGTCGGTGTGGGGCTCCGGTTCGAATTCCCCTTGAAGAACCGGGCGGCCCATGCCCGTCACCGACGCTCCGAGCTGGGTCGTGACCAGGCCGGCGAGGCCCTGGACAATCTGGCCCAACTGGTGGAACTGGATGTGAGGACCGCCTATATCGAGGTCAACCGGGCCAGGGAGCAGATCGGGGCCACCAGTGCTACGCGGAGGCTTCAGGAAGAGAAGTTGCGCGTGGAAAGGGAGCGGTTTCGGGTGGGAAGATCCACCATGTTCCTGGTGGCCCAGGCCGAGCGGGATCTCCTCGTGAGTCAACTGGCCGAGGTCGAGACCACGGTCAACTATCTCAAGGCCCTCATCGACCTTTTCCGTCTGGAAGGTTCCCTTCTCGATCGTCGTCGCATCGAGGCGCCCGGCCGGAAACCGGTGGCGGTCTCCAGTAGGCCGTGAGGGGAATCACTCCGTTTTCGAGACGCTCCCGAGGACAAGATCCAAGATCCTTTTTCTCTCCATGATCACCGTGTAGAGGAGAATGCCGAACTGGGCGCCGCAGATGAGGGACTCCAGAAGGAAAAACTCCCTGGGGGTTCCGGCAAAGACAAGGAGTGGAGTCAGGAGCAGGGAAACGCAAAGAAGTCCGTATCGCAAGAGGGGCTTTCCCATCCCGCACCGTCTTCGTGCCGACTCGGCGATCTTCAACACCGCCAGCACAAGGACGACGTCGGCCGCACTCCAGAGCAGTCCCTGGATCTTGGAAGAAATCAAGTAGGCTTCGGTGGAAAAGTGTCTTCCGATATACAGAAACAGGGATCCGAGATCGCTCATGGGGGAACCTCTCCTTCCCCCTTCAACAGGGCATAGGCCTTGATGCCGTAGACGGCGACAATCCACTCGAAAAGAATCCACAGAAGGCCGCAGATCCTGATGTAGAAGAGAGAGACACGATAGATGTGCAGGGCATCCATTGCGTGGTTGAGGACTGCGGTGAAGAAGGCCCATTGGAACAGGGCGAAGAAGGCAAAGAGAATGAGCGCGAGCAAGGTGGCCGACCGCCTCCTCTTCTTCTCAACACGGGAGGCGAGGATTCCGTGGATCCGGACCACGTAGATCATGATGCTTCCCTCCAGCGCTACCCAGAGGGTGCAGAGAAAATTCCATACACCCCAACGGTAGAATGCCAGGGCGGGTGCCTCGGGCAGACCGAGAAGGCGCTCCGCGGCCGGCTCAGGCCCCACGATCCATATGAAGAGAATCCCGAAGAGAGCGGAGGAGACAACGAGAACGGATTTCTGGTTGGTGTCTTCTCTTCTCAACGTGAAATAGCCCCAGCGCATATAGAGAAGAATCACCGCTTCTGCAAGCGTCCAGAAAAGGGCCATCCACTTTGCCAGGAGGGACATGGAAAGATACCTTTACCGAGTTCTGAGTGGTTGCCAGGTTAAAGGATTCTGCGCAACCTGGTTTTCCTTGATGTTAGATAAACGAAGATGATTCAGTCAAGCAAAGAGCGGGAGAGACATCTGAGCTGCCGAACCGATTCTCGAACACACCGCAAATCTGGGCCTGAGCTTCGACAGGCGCGATGTGCCTGCAAGCATCACGAACAAAGAGGAGAGGAGATTGCCAAGACAGCAGAGATCGGGTGTTCCAGCGGCGATAAATGCAATTTGCGCAGAACGTCCCGGAAAGACGTGATCAAGTCGCACGCGTCTACGTCACGGCTCTTGTTATGTCCGATCCGCAGGACGAGCGGATGCGTTCCGATCTCTATTCCTCGCGTACTGCACCGGGCCACGTGGTCTATCCTCCTAAGCCGAGTAGCTCAACCGGAAGGGGTCTTGAAGGCACACCCATAATCACTCCGGATTGACGCGACCTGGTGAGGATAAGGGAGTTGGGATATTTGCGTATCTGTTTGAGCTGCTTCGGCCGCAACTGGCCTGTCCACTTGATCTC
>JAFGPH010000015.1 GCA_016926135.1 Deltaproteobacteria bacterium | reverse complement strand
GTTTACAAGGTTTGAGCACGCACCGAATCAGGTCTCGAAATATCAACGAGGGACGATATAGGGCGGGTAGGCGGAGGGTGGACTGCGCAGGACGGGTCGCTAGTGGCAGTAGAGCAAGCAGAGCAGATTCTTGCTTTTTGCCTTGTCAGGATTCAAGGAGTCTGATCATCTTTTCGATGTCCGTGGTAGGCGCATTGCAGGTATGGCCCGAGCAGACATACGCGGTCGCTTTTCCGCCCACGGGGACATGGCTTCTCAGGAACTCCGCAACCGCGTCGATGGCAGGGGGCTCCTCTCCGTAAGGTCGCAGGAGGACGACCGCGTTCGGGAGGTATAACCCTCGAACGGCGTGGACCATGGACCCGGTCTCCTCGCTGCCCGCCGGCCCCGCGATCACAACCTCACAGGATGGGCCGATGGCGAAATCCGCAGCGCAGAGGAAATAGGTGTACCCGGAGGGGTACTGCCTGACCTGGCCGGAGAGGGCCCCGGCCAGGGCCGCCGCCCTCTCTTCCGGATCGGTACGGCCCGTGAGACGGGCGAGACGCAGGAGGTTGTGCATGGCCACGCTGTTGCCCGAGGGTGTCGCGCCGTCATAGACCTCCTTTTTCCGGACAAGCAATTCCTCGCCGTCGTCCGCGGTGAAAAACAGCCCTCCCCGGCCTTCATCCCAGAAATGCAGGATCATGTCTTCGTTCAGGTCCAGGGCGGATTTCAGGTAAGACACATCAAAGGTGGCCTCGTAGAGTTCGATCAGTCCCCAGACGACAAAGGCGTAGTCGTCCAGATGGGCGTCAATGGCCGCCTCCCCCTCCCTGTAGCGGTGGAAGAGACGGCCGTCTTTCTTTCTCATTTTCTCCAGGATGAAACGGACTGCGCCCGCAGCCGCATGCCCGCAGGCCTTATCTCCCAGGACCTGGGCGCCCCTGGCCAGGGCTGCGATCATGAGGCCGTTCCAATCGGTGAGGATCTTGTCGTCCTTGTGAGGGTGGATGCGTCCTTTTCGGACCTCGAACAGCCTGGACCGGATCGATTCGACCCTCCTTTCGAGTTCCGGCACTGCCATCCCCAGTTCCTCGGCGATCTCGGCCATGGCCTTGCCGGTATGAAGGATGTTCAGCCCAAGGCTTTCACCCGTGGACTCTTCCCTGAAATTGCCCTCCCCTTCTATGTGGAAGACACGGCAGGCAAGGTCCGCATCGTCATCGTCCAGCAGGCCTCTCACTTCCTTCTCCGCCCACACGTAAAATTTCCCCTCTTCTCCTTCACTGTCCGCATCCTCGGCAGAATAGAAACCGCCCTCCGGTGACTTCAGATCCCGGAGCACATATTCGAAGATCTCCCTGGCGGTTTCTTCGTAGAGCCTTTCCCCCGTGGCCTGATAGGTTTCGAGATAGGCGAGGGCGATCATGGCCTGATCGTAGAGCATCTTCTCAAAGTGGGGGACGAGCCACTCCCTGTCCGTGGAGTAGCGGTGGAATCCAAACCCGATGTGATCGTATACCCCGCCCCACCGGATCTCCCGGAGGGTCTTCTCCACCATGCCGAGGGCATCCTGCCGCCCCGTTCGCTTCCAGTAGCGGAGCAGCAAGAGAAAATTGTGGGGGGTGGGAAACTTGGGCGCGGAACCGAAGCCGCCGCAGCTCGCGTCAAAACGCCCCGCCAGTTCCTCGAAAGCGGCATCCAGCACGGACCTGTCCGGTTCATCTCCGGGCACGTCCTTTTCCACCTCCCTCAGGGCTGCGGATATGCTTCCGGCCGACTGGAGCACCTCATCCCGCCTGGAGGTCCATATCTCTTTGATGCGGGGAATCAGGTCCACCATCCCCTGCCGCCCGAAGCGGCTCTCCCTGGGGATGTAGGTTGCGGCAAAGAAGGGCCTCTTCTCCGGTGTCATGATCAGGGTGAGGGGCCAGCCCCCGCTTCCGGTCAGCATCTGGCAGACCGTCATGTAGACGTGGTCCAGGTCGGGCCTCTCCTCCCGATCGACCTTGACGGAGACAAAGGCCCCGTTCATCAGGGCCGCCACCTGCGGATCTTCAAAGGATTCCCTTTCCATCACATGGCACCAGTGGCAGGTGGAATAACCGATGGAGAGGAAGACGGGCTTGTCCAGTTCCCTGGCCTTCTCGAACGCCTCGTCGCCCCATGGGTGCCAGTCCACCGGGTTGTGGGCATGCTGAAGCAGGTAGGGGCTTTTCTCATGGATCAGTCGATTCGTCTGCATTTTCATCACGGTCATTCCTTCAGTCGGCATTTCCACCTAAACCTAAGCACGAATCGGGCCAAGGCAAACCATATGCCTCGTGACCATTCTGTGGAAAGATTCATTTGCATATTGACTCCCAACTCATCATCCTTCACTATCAGGTTGCTGAAAAACGCCCATCTGCCCGCGGTAGCGGGATCGAGAACTGCAATGAAGGATGAGTGCCTTCAGGGGATCATGGCGGAAAAGGAGAATCTGGAGCGCATCCTGGACAGCCTCTCCGAGGGCATCATTGCCCACGACAGAGATCGACGCATCCTCTTCTTCAACCGCAGCGCGGAAGAGATCACGGGGTTCGACCGCGGCGAGGTGTTGGGCCGGGACTGCCACGAGGTTTTCAGAGGGCCTTTCTGCGGCGGTCGTTGCTCTTTCCTGCAAGGACCGCCGGCGTCCCTGGACCGGACCTCCTATCCCCTCAACATCACCACCAAGCAAGGGGCCGGCCGTCGGCTGGAAATGCGGGTGACGGCCATGAAGGACCGGGCAGGCCTCTTCACGGGCGTGCTCGCCGCCTTCCGGGATGTCACCGATCTGATTGCACTGAAGATCCAGTGCGGCGAACTGGACGGCTTTGCCGGGATCATCGGCCAGGACCCGAAAATGCTGGCGGTGTACCGGAAAATTCGTGATCTTGCCACCAATGACTACCCGGTCCACATCACGGGAGAGACGGGCACAGGGAAGGAACTCGTGGCGAATGCGATCCACAATGAAAGCCGACGAGGCGGGAAGCCGTTTGTGGCCATCAACTGCGGGGCACTTCCCGAGGGCATCCTGGAGAGCGAGCTCTTCGGCCACGTGAAGGGTGCCTTCACCGGTGCCGTGCGGGACAAGAAGGGCCGATTCGAGCTCGCCGACGGGGGAACCCTGTTCCTGGACGAGGTGGCCGATTTGCCCAGGGTGGTGCAGGCCAGGCTGCTTCGTGTGCTTCAGGAAGGGACCTTCGAGCGGGTGGGCGGGGAGAAAACCCTCTCCGTGAACGTTCGGGTGGTCAGCGCCACCAACAGGAACTTGAGGCAAGAGGTAAAAAGGGGGAGCTTTCGCGAGGACCTCTATTACAGGATCAACGTGGTTCCCATTGAGCTGCCTCCCTTGCGGGAGCGCAAGGGGGACATCCCCATGCTGGTGGACCACCTGCTCCAGAGGGCACGTGAGGAAGGGCAAGAGACCCCGGGCATCTCCGCCGAGGTCCTGGCCATCCTGAAGGCCTATGCCTGGCCGGGAAACGTTCGGGAGTTGCAGAGCGCCCTGCGTTATGCCCTCGTCCATGCCCACGGCAGGGTCATCCAACCGGCCCATCTCCCGGACGAGTTGAAAAATGCCGGGGTCTTTCCCCGCACGCGAGGCGGCCCATCCAGACTCACGCTGGAAAGCGTGCAAACTGCCCTGTCTCAAACCGGAGGGAATAAGAAGAAGGCCGCCAGGCTGCTGGGCGTGGGCCGGGCCACCCTCTATCGCTTTCTGGAAAAACACCCCGGCGTCTCATGAGACACTTGTGTCTCTCATGCAAATCGAGACACAACTTCCCGCCTGCCCGCGAGCAACCCCCGAGTGTCCCATAGGCATCCAGGAACAGCACGGCAGCAAATCCTCAAAACGGTCTCCCTTTCTCTGGTGAGCCGAGCATGTGTCTCATCGTGTCTCACAAGGGCCTCTTTCCATGGCAGAACCCAAATGTCTTCCATACAAATAACTTGCCGATTTTAAATCACTATT
>JAFGPH010000116.1 GCA_016926135.1 Deltaproteobacteria bacterium | reverse complement strand
GACAGGGAAAGGACCCAGACCATCTGCTGCCGGCACTCCTTGGAGCAGTAACGTCTTCGCTGCCTCATTTCGTGGGTCCCGCAGGACAGGCACCTCCTCCGGTTACCGTTGTTCCTGGATGATGATATGACCTTCAATTCCGACATCTCACGCACTTCCCGTCAACACCGTCATTTGTGCTCTCCGGGGACGGGCACATGGGCATCCTTCCGCTCTGAGAGGCCGTCACACTATATCCGGAAATGAGGGAAGAATCAAGGGATGGTGTCCAAAAAGACGGGAAGAAGGCTCAAAGCTCAAGGCAGGCAAACCTGAAGTTTCTTTCTCTTTGATCCTGGTGCCTTTCACCGTGTACGGGAGCCTTTCTTCTTATGGAGCGGTTACTTGCTCAGGATAAAGATCCGTTGCGGTCCTGAGAGACCACCCCCCACAGCCCGCTCACAGGCGAATGGTTCACATCACGCCTACACAATATGTTGTGGTATTGAGGGGACACGACACCCAATGAATCTTCTTGACCATTCTAATCGATTCATTTATACTCCACCACTCAAAAGCAGCAGGTACATCCAGTGCCTCACCGTGAAAATGCCCCCCTCACCCTTGCCCTCTCCCCCCATTTGGGTGGAGAGGGGGATTTTGATCTGTGGGGGCGAGCGTACATGTGACCATGCGCGTTTCGATCATCGGCCTTCCGACAAGGCCGGAACGTTTTATCTCTTCATGAAGCCGGAACGAACTGCGGGGGGGGATGGGGGAAGACAAAGTGGAAAAAAGATCCTTACGGGGCCGGTGTGCGCAGATCCTGCTTCTGTCGCTCTCCGGCCTTTTTGTATTTCCGGGCTGCGGGACCCTGGGGCACAACGGGGTCGTACAGGAGGAAAGCGCGGGCAAGGCGGGTCAGGGCCGGTGGGACCGTGAGGCAGCCGTCCTTAATATGACCGGGGAGGCCCGCGACAGGGCTCGACCGGGTTATTCGGATCCCGCAGGAAAAGACGGAACCCCACAGTCGCCGGCCTCCCGGGCGAGCCATCAGGAAATGATCGATTCGGCCCTGGAACTCCTGCAGGCCTCCAGCGACTACTGGGAACAGGGGAACCACGAAAACGCCGTGGATGCCCTGGACAAGGCCTACTCCCTGATCCTGCAGGTAGAGACGGACGACGATCCGGACCTCATCCAGCAGAGGGAAGATCTCCGGATCACCATCGCCAAGCGAATCGTGGAAGTGTATGCCTCCAGGTTCACGGTCGCCAACGGAACCTACAAGGCGATTCCTCTCGTGATGAATGACCACGTGAAGAGGGAGATCGCTTCCTTCACGGGGAGGGAGAAAGACTTCTTCCTTTCCGCATACCGTCGCTCAGGGAAGTATCGCCCCGCCATCCTCAAGGCCCTGGAAGAAGCGGGCATGCCAAAAGAACTCTCCTGGCTGCCGCTCATCGAAAGCGGTTTCAAGGTGAGAGCCTTTTCCAGGGCACGGGCCCTGGGCCTGTGGCAGTTCATCGCATCCACGGGATACAAGTACGGACTCAAGAGGGATACCTGGATCGACGAGAGGATGGATCCGGAGAAGTCGACCATGGCGGCCATCGCCTACCTCAAGGATCTCCACCAGATGTTCGGGGACTGGACCACCGCGCTTGCCGGGTACAACTGCGGAGAGTGGGCCGTCCTCAACCGTATCAAGACCCAGCGGATTAACTACCTGGACCACTTCTGGGACCTCTACGAAAAACTTCCCCGGGAAACGGCGGCGTACGTCCCCAGATTGCTGGCCGTGCTTCACATCGTCAACAACCCCGAGGCGCACGGGGTCGCCCTTCCCCACCTCGATGAGGAGATCCGGGTGGAGGAGGTGACCATCAACAAGAAGGTGCAGCTGAAGACGATTGCAGCCCGTCTCGACGTGGACTGCGACTTGCTCCAGGAATTGAATGCGGAACTCAGGCAGGACATGACACCGGACAGCCCTTATCCCCTCAAGGTGCCCAAGGGGAAGGGCGACGTCCTCCTTGCAAAGCTCAGCGACATCCCCGAGAGCAACGTCCATTCCTTCCGTCGTTACTCATCCTCGCCATCCTATCTCCTTCACACGGTGAAGAAGGGAGAAACCCTGGCAAGTATTGCGAGGAAATACAAGACCACCACCAAGGCGATCAAAGGCATGAACGGCCTTGGCAAAGGCGAGCGGGTCAATGTGGGCTGGACCCTGAAGATCCCGACCCAGAAAGGCTATGCCCCTGTGCTGGCCGGGAAGGCCTCTGCGGCGGATTCCAGACCCACGTCCAAGGTGATCGAGTATGTGGTCAAGCCGGGAGACAGCCTCTGGAAAATCGCCGGACGTTACAACACGACAACCAAGAATCTCAGGACGTTGAACAAGCTGTCTTCACCGAACCTCAGGGAGGGTCAGGTCCTGATGATCCTGCCCGGCCCGGGAACCACCAATACGACGAAAACGAAGACCTATAAGGTGAAGGACGGCGACTCCCCCTCCCACATCGCAAGGAAACACGACATGGACCTTTCCGAGTTCCTCAAGTTGAACAATCTGTCACCGAAAAGCACCATCTTCCCCGGCCAGGTAGTGCAGGTCATGGGGAGGTGACCCCCAGGATATCCAGAACCCCCTGCAGGTGAAGGATCGTACAGTCCGGTTCGGGGTCGCCCCGGGCCATGACAGACGGTCCCTCGTTTCGCAGCAACACGGTGAAGGCCCCGGCGGCCTTTCCTGCCAGAATGTCAAACCGGAAATCGCCCACGACCATCAGCGCGGAGACCGTGAAGCCCATACGCCGGGCGGCCTGGAAAACGCCGTCGGGGTGAGGCTTGGGAAGGGAATCCTCACGGGTAATGACGGCCGTGAAATCCTCGGGCCGAATCCCCTCGAATTTCTGAAGGGCAAGGCATATGGAGGTCATGCTGTTCCGGGTGAGAATCCCGAAGGGGATGCCTTTGTGCTTCAGGGCCAGGAGGCACTTCTCGGCTCCCTCGTTGGGAACCGAAGCCAGGGCGGCCTCTGCCTCCCTCTGTTCCAGGACCTTCAGGAGAGCGGATCTCTCGGCAGGGGGAAGGGTGTCCAGATACTCCAGGATGGCGGTCCCTTCCGGGCATCGGATCTCCCGCTTGATGGCTGCAAAATCGATGGCCCCCGGCCTGGTGAGGGTGCCGTCGAAGTCAAAGAGCACCCCCCTGACCTTTGAGGCACGGGGTGAGAGTTCACACCTCACCCTTGGCCCCCTTCTCCAGACGATATCTCTTCTCACTCTTGCGGCAAAGCGCCCAGATAAGGCAGCGAGGCCGTGAAGTGCAGTAACCGCAGGGGTCCGTGCACGCCTCGCATTCATCGAGACACTCCTGGCAGTATCCGACTCCCATCTTGTCGCAGATCACGGATGCGTCCCGTTCGGGGTGAAAGCGGCATTTCATGAGCAAACCTCCCTTTGTCTTCCCGGCATGGAAATAGCAGAAAAGAGCAAGATCATCAAGGAATTAAGGGCAAAGTGCCCGGTTGACATTCTTCCATATATTCGCTACCCTCTTCAGAAGAAAGAAGACAGCCTGGCCGCCTGCCGCTGTCACGGCAGGTTTGATCGAAAAGCAAACGCTGATGATCTTTTCGATGTTTTTTACCCGTGTTCGTCCTTCGATACTTCAGGGGAACGGATGGAATAGCCGCAACTGTCCGATCTTCCGTTCATCGTGAGGCATCGAACCATACCTCAGGGCGAACGCACTTTCCGGTCATGGTGAAGCCTGTCCCGAGGTATCGAAGGATACCGAACCATGATCGGAACATGGCTGGCAGACTTGCTACGAGGGCATTGGGTGACTCGCCATGGGACTCGTTCTGGAAGCCGATTCGGCCAGGCTCTTTGAAGCCTGGCGGCGCTCCGCTCAGGGCAAGGGTGTGGAGAAGATGGTGGAGGTCTCCGTCCGCACCATGCTGGAACCCCAGCCGGGGGAGCGGGTCCTGGACATCGGATGTGGAGACGGGAACCATCTCATGTTATTCAGCAGGCTGGGACTCCAGACGGCCGGCATCGACGCATCCCCTTACATGGTCGGCCGGGCCAGAGACCGCCTGGGAAACCGCACCCCCGTGAAACTGGGCAGGGCTGAGGAACTCCCCTTCGATGACAATGAGTTCGATCTGGCGGTCCTGATCAACACCCTCGAGTTCCTGGACGAACCCCTGGCTGCCCTGATGGAAGCCGGCAGGGTGGCCAGGCGGAAGGTGTTCATCGGGGTCATGAACAGGCTCTCCTGGCACTGCCTCTGCAGCAGGGTCAACGCGCTTTTCCGTGATTCACTCTTCGATCATGTGAGATTCTATGACGTCTGGGAATTGCAGTCCTATGCGCGAACGGCATTCGGGAAGGCCCCCATGAACTGGGGATGTGCGCGCATGAGGGCACGGATGGTGGAGAGAATCGGGGGCCCCCTGAACGATATTTGGAACGCGCGACATTGTCCCTTTGGGATCTTCCTGGGCCTTTCCATATCCCTTCTCTACACGGTGAGAACCGAACAGCATCCCCTGAAGTTGGGCATCGGAGAGGCGGGCCGGGGCGCCATCAAAGGGGCTACCACCAGCCTGGGATCAGAGTCCACCTCGTGGAAGGGGCCTCACTCCGTGAGGACCCCGTTGTCCAAAATACGATCATCGGAGATCGCAGCCGGACCTCCCGCTTAGTGCACCTTTTCATAAGTACGGTGACGTATGCTGCAGCCGTGAATGGAAGCATGCAATGGTCAAGGGCCGCGCCGGGGGTGGTCGTCCAGGCCGCAACTGTTTCTCCGATGCGTATAAGACGGGACCCGGATTCTGCGTTTTCCACAAGCAGCCCCAGGCTGCGACACCCGAAACGGGGCAGAGCCCTGTCCCTGCAACGGTAAAAGCTTCGATATTACGGGGCGGTCATCGGCAACGGATAAAGATGAGTTGTGGTCCTGAGAGACCACCCCCAGGGCGGCCCGCCATACGCCCCGTATTTGTGAACGTATTTCTGAAAAGGTGCACTTAGGGTTTGCGCAAAAATAACTTCACATCTTGTTAATCGGGCTCGTTCGTGCTGAGGTATCGAAGCACGCGCCCACGTTCGCCCTTCG
>JAFGPH010000621.1 GCA_016926135.1 Deltaproteobacteria bacterium | reverse complement strand
GTGGTGCTCACATCGTCCTTCACGACATATGTGGCATCCTGACGGCCCTTCTCGACATCTCCTGCCGCAAACTTCCACGGAAGCGGAAGGATGTTGCTCCTCACGGGCCTTCCGCCGGCATCCACCTCGTGAACAAGGGGAGCGTCTTCCTTCATGGCCTCCAGGGGGTCGAAGACCGCGGGGAGTTCCTCGTATTCCACCTCGATCAAGTGGATCGCCTCCTCGGCGATCTCCGGGCTGATGGCGGCAACGGCCGCCACCTCGTCCCTGAACTGGCGAACCACGTTCTTCTTCAACACGGTCTGGTCCTTCATGAACCCGACCCGGACATCCGGTATGGATTCCCCGGTCAAGACAGCCCTCACCCCCTGAAGGCTTCTGGCCTTGGATGTGTCTATATGCTTGATCCTTGCATGGGCATATCGGCTGTAGAGGATCTTCCCGTAGAGCATACCCGGGCGATTCAGGTCATTGATGTAGACCGCCCCACCGGTCACCTTGTCCGTCTCAATGGTCCTCGGAATGCTTTTCCCCACATACAGGTAATCAGACATGGATCCCTCCTGCACCCTGTGGAATCTTCATGAGTTTTTCTCGGCGGCCATCTTCACGGCCTCCACGATCTGGACGTATCCGGTGCATCGACAAAAATTCCCCGAAAGGCTTGTCCGGATGACCTCTTCGCTGGGCACCGGGTCTTTGTCCAGGAGGGCCTTCGCAGACATGATCATCCCCGAAGTGCAAAATCCGCATTGGACAGCATTGTTCTCCAGAAAGGCCTTCTGAAGGGGATGGAGGGTTCCCTCCTTGTCGGCTAGCCCCTCAATGGTGGTCACCGACCTCCCCTCGATTTCGGGGATGGGATACAGGCAGGAATTGACCGCATCGCCGTCGACGAGGACGGTACAGCATCCACACTCCCCTGATCCGCACCCTTCCTTGGCCCCGGTCAACTGGAAATGCTCCCGGAGCGTCTTGAGAAGTGTCCAACCGGTAGGAACTTCGGCGGTCACAGGATCACCATTCAGGACAAAAGAGACCGTCACCTTTCTCATGGTACTCTCCTTCCGTTATCGATTCCTGCTGCGTTCGGCAGCCAACCTTGCCATTCGAGGGACAAAGACCCTTACCATATCCTCGCGATACCATGCCTCACAGCGCAGACTGCTTCGGATGCTGCAACAATCCGCAGACGATGCAATGCGGCCCGCCTCTTCGAGCACCTCTTGGCTGAGGGGCTTTCCTTTGAGGAACTCCTCCGCTCGATAGGCCCTGACCGGCGTTGGCGCAGCCACTGTCAGGGCAATTCTGGCATCCTGGATGTCTTCCCCCTCCGATACCCTGAGGGCCACGGCAATCCCAACCAAGGGCAGTTCCATGGCCTCCCTTCGCGTGTGCTTCCAGTAGGCGCTTCCGAATCGGCCCCCCTCTTCGGGGATGTCGAATGCGACAAGGATTTCATCCGGCCTCCTTGCCGTCTGATAGGTCCCTGTGATGAACTCGGTGAGGGGAACCCTGCGCCCGCCCTCCGGCCCTTCCAGCACCGCCGTCGCATCCAGAACCAGCAGGGGCCCCGCCGTGTCAGCGGAAGGGGCCGCATTGCAGATATTGCCTCCAAGGGTAGCCACATTCCTGATTTGAACGGAGCCCACCTGCGAGGCCGCATCATAGAGAGCGGTGAGATCCGACCGGACCAGTTCGGATTGCTCCAGCATCCGATGGGTCGTGAGGGCGCCGATGTGATAGCCCCCGTTCTTCCGGATATAGCGCAGATCGGTCAGTCTTCTCAGGGAGATCAGGACATCGGGCGCCTTCCTCGTCTTGCGGACTTTCACCATTACATCCGTACCGCCGGCGATCAGGGTCGCCTTGCCGCCGTATTGCCTGAGAAGATCGATGGCCTCCTGCAAGCTTGTCGGTATCCTGTAGTCATAGTCGATCATGCGTAGACCCCCCTATTCGTCGTAGCGATTATCAAAAACCCGCTTGCTCTTCCTCTCCGATCTCGGCAGGGTACCGTAGTCCAGGATCTCCACATTGGCGCTCACCAGGATCTGCTTCTTGATCTCTTCCCCGATTCTCTGCCCGATCCGAGCATCCCTGCCCTTGTCCACCCCCTGTCCCCGCTCCACCTTGAGGGCCATGTAATCCTTGCCGTCCGATTTCCTGTCCAGGATGATCTGATATTCGCTTCCAATCCCTTCCATGCCGGAAAGGACGTGGTCGATCTGTCCGGGATAAATGTTGACGGCCCGGAAGATGATCATATCGTCCGATCTGCCGAGCAGCCGATCGTGTCTGGGGAGGATGGAGCCGCAGGGACACTTCCCCCGTATCAGGCGGGTGAGGTCCCTGGTGCGGTACCGGATGAGAGGGGTCGCCTCCTTGCGGAGGGTGGTCACCACCATCTCGCCCGTTTCCCCCTCCGCCACGGGCTGGAGGGTCTCCGGGTCGAGGATTTCCAGGATATAGTAGTCCGCCCAGTAATGGATCCCCGTGTGATGGACGCAGTCCAGCCCGGTTCCGGGGCCGTAGAGCTCCGTCATGCCCGGGATGTCGAACATGTGATCGAGACCCAGGAGATCCTGAATCTTGGCCCTCATGGCGTCGCTCGAGCGCTCGGAGCCGAAAATCATCTTCTTGAGGTGAATCTTGTCCCTGATCCCACGCTTGTGGACTTCTTCGGCCAGGAGCAACCCCATGGATGCGGTACAGCACATGACGGTGGTCTGGAAATCCACGAGGAACTGACACTGCATGTCCAGGTTACCCGGACCGGCGGGGATGGCCATGGCCCCGAACCGCTCGCATCCCATCTGGAAGCTGATCCCTGCGGTCCATACGCCGTAGCCCACGCAGATCTGCACCCTGTCCTGCCGGCTGAGATCCGCCATTTCGTAACAGCGGGCGAAGAAATGGGTCCAGTCGTCGATATCCCTCTGGGTATAGCAGAGGACCTTTCTCTTGCCGGTCGTGCCCGAAGAGGCGTGGATCCTCACCACCTTTTCAAAGGGCACGGAAAGGAGGGGAAAGGGGTATCCTTCCTGCAGGTCACTTGCCGTGGTGAAGGGCAGCTTCCGAATATCCTTGAGGGACCGGATATCCCCCGGTTTCACCCCCGCATCCTGGAGCCTCTTTCGGTAAAAGGGGGAACCCTTGTAGGCATGTTTAACCGTCCACTGCAGGCCCTTTAACTGAACGGCCTTGAGTTCCTTCTCCGACGTGATCGCAGGCATGAATGTCTTTTTCATGGTTCTTCTCACCTCTCCTAATCAGTGCAGCAGTCCGGGCAGAAACAGGGCGATCTTGGGGAAACCGATCAACAGGATCATGGATACGATCGATGCGATGACGAAGAACGTCACACTCTTGAAAATATCGCCAAGGGCGATATCAGGCGCCAGGGCTTTCACCACATAGATATTCACCCCCACAGGCGGGGTGATGGCCCCCAGGGTGGTCACCATGGTCAGGATGATCGAATACCAGACCGGATCGAATCCGAGTGCCTTGCCCAGGGGAAAGAAAATGGGGATCGTGATCACCAGGAAACCCAGGGCGTCCATGACACAACCGCCGATCAGGTAGATCAGGAGGATCACGGACAGGATGATGTAGGGGGACACAGGCAGCGACGCGGTGAAGTCGGCCACGGCAAAGGGCAGGCGGGTCACAGCCAGGAACCGGCCGAAGATGGTCGCCCCGGT
>JAFGPH010000620.1 GCA_016926135.1 Deltaproteobacteria bacterium | reverse complement strand
CCGGAGGGCATCTACGGCGTCTTCGGCGAGACCTCCGAGATCACGGGGGCGGAACACGTGTGTAAAGAGCGGGGGGCCACTCCGGAGGTGGGCGAGGAGTTCATGCGCGTCTTCAATGCCTATGATGCCATCATCAAAGAGTTCAAGACGGATGACCTTTCCGGTTCCCAGCCCACCAAGGGGAACATCCGCGGCGGCCTGACGACCATTGAAGAGAAGGCCTTCGGAAACCTCCAGAAGATCGGCAAGAAGTCCAGGTATGTGGGCGTCCTGAAGCCGGCCGAGGCCCCGAAGGGAAAGGGGCTGTGGTATATGGACACCTCTTCGGCCGCGGCCGAGGCCGTGACCCTGTGGGCCGCCTCCGGCGCCGTGGTGCACCTTTTCCCCACTGGCCAGGGAAACATCATCGGGAATCCCATTGAACCGGTGATCAAGCTCTCGGCCAATCCTCTGACCTGCCGCACCATGCATGAACACATCGACCTGGATGTCTCCGCAATCCTGACGGGGGAATGGACCCTTGATGATGCGGGTGACCGACTGGTGGATATGATGATTCGGACCTGCAACGGCAGACTGACGGCGGCCGAAGCCCTGGGGCACAGGGAGTTCGTGTTCACGAAACTCTATATCAGCGCGTGAGAATCCCAGGAGCGCACTCGGAGCGGATGGTGAAGGCGGCCGCATCCGATATCCGCCCCGAGAACGATCGATGCCCGAATCTCTGGAGGTCCCGATGAAAAAACACCTGGAAGGCATAAGGGTCATTGATTTGACGGCCTACCTGGCAGGCCCCTTTGTAACGCTGAACCTCGCCGCTATGGGCGCCGACGTCATCAAGATCGAAAGGCCGCAGATCGGGGATGCCTGCCGGTGGAATCCCCCCTTTACGGGCCCTGACGGGGTCAGCTTTTCCATGAAGAACGATGTGGACCTGTCCATTCTCTACCTGAAGCGGAATCGTCAGAAGAAAAGCATGTTCTTGAACCTCCAAAAAGAAAAGGGGAAAGAGATCCTAAAGAGCCTGATTTCCAAGGGGGATATCCTGGTGGAGAATTTCAGCCCCGGCGTGATGGAACGACTGGGCTTTGATTACGCCAGGGTGAAGGAGATGAATCCCCGGATGGTCTATTGCTCGATCGCCGGTTACGGGCAGACCGGTCCCTTCAGGGACCGGACCGCCTTCGATCTTACCATTCAGGCCACCAGCGGTATTATGGGGATCACGGGATTCCCGGACGGCACCCCGGTAAGATGCGGCGCCTGGATCGGAGACATGATCCCTGCCCTCTATGCCACCATGGGGATTCTGTCCGCCCTCCTGTCCAGGGAGAGGACCGGCAGGGGAGAAAGGATTGACATCGGCATGCAGGATGCCTGTTTTTCCGTGACCACGGACGAGGCCCTCGACGTCAATATCTCCATGGGAATCTCCACCAGGATGGGAAACAGGCTGGCCAGGCTGGCGCCATGGAATGCCTATAAGGCCAGGGACGGCTATATCGTGATCTGCGTTGCGAACAACACGCAGTGGCATGCCTTTCTCGATGCCATCGGGCGGGAGGATCTCAAGGATGACTTCCGGTTCAAAGACCAGCAGGGCAGGTACAAGAATTCCGACGATGTGGAGGAAGTCGTTCAGGCATGGCTGAAGAACCACACAAAAGGGGAGGCACTGAAGCGCCTGCGGGAGAAAAAGGTCCCCTGCGACGAAATTGCCGAATTCCGGGACGTGCTGGAGAGCCCACAATTGCAGGCGCGGGGCATGATCCAGGAGGTGCTCCATCCGGTCAGCGGAAAAACCGGCCTCAAGGTCGCGGGTTTTCCCGTGAAGTTCACGGAGATGGAGGCCGGGCTTTCCGAATCCGCGCCCTTTCCCGGACAACATACAGAGGAGATTCTGTCACAGTTGCTTGGTATGGCAAAGGGCGAAATCGAGTCACTGAAAGAAGAGGAAGTCATTTAAAAGCGAAAAGTGAAACCAAGGCGACTTCTTATTAACCTTTATCGGGGAGGTGACATTATGGATTGGCGAAAAATGAGGGATAAGGTTGTCGTTTTTCTGCTGGTGGCACCCACGGTATTTCTTTTTCTGGGCGTAGGCGAGTGGTGCACGCCGTCGGCAAATGCCGCCGACGTCACCATGCGGGTGCAGGCAGCCGCACCAAATGTCAGCCTATCATACCAATCGGTGGCTCGGTTCGCCGAGGCGGTCAAGATCATGTCGGGAGGAAAATTTGACATACAGGCTTTGCCGGATGGTGCAATCGTTGAGACGAAACGTATCCCGGATGCGGTAAAAACCGGGCTGGTGGAAGCGGGTGCCACGTACCTGCAGTATTTTGCGGGAAAGCACATGGCGGGAGCCCTCTTCGGCGCGCCGCCTGCCGGTGGCGGAAGCAATGTCGGGATAGACCAGTTTGCGCATATGGCATGGCTGATCTTCGGGCCCGGCCGCGAGCTTCTTAATGAGTATTTCACCGACGTTATCAAGCTGAATGTGGTGTGCTTTCCGTTGGGCTTCCACGGTCCCCTCAGCGTTGGGTGGTTTGATAAGCCGATCGATAGCCTGGCGGATCTCCAGAAACGCCGCTATCGATCAGGCCCGGGTCTCGTGGCCGAGACCTGGAAGAAGATCGGTGTTCCTGCGACATTTCTGCCCGGCGGTGAAATCCTTCCTGCGGGGCAGCGGGGCGTGATCGACGGCGCCCAGTGGGGAAGCCCTTATGACGATATGCCCTTGGGGTTTCAGCAGATATGGAAAAACTACTACCTCCAGGGTGCGCATTTCCCCATCTCGTCTTGGGGGATGGTGATCAACAAGGATTTCTGGGACAAGCTTTCGCCGGAATATAAAGAGATGATCGAAATCAGCGCTCAGTCAACTTGTCTGCACACCCTGTCCCGCCTGATCAACGACAACGGTGTCCTATTGAAAGAGGCAAAAGAGAAGTACGGGGTCAAGGTGCACGATGTGCCCCCGGACATCTTCGAGGCGTACACGAAGGCGGTTAACGAGGTGCTGGAAAAGTACAAAAGCGACCCCTTTTTCAAGAAAGTACTGGATTCCCAGCGTGAGTACGCTGATCTGATCCGCCCCTGGTGGACGGCATCGCTTAAGAGTTCCGTCTTTCTGATGGAGGTAGGCGCAAAGAAGTAAGCCCTGGGTCCGGAAGGATCAGCGGCACGCGCGGCGTCCGGGGCGGCCCGGTATTGCCGTTCTGAAGCTGCATCTGAGCGGGGTGTTTGTCGCCCCGGCGCCGCGGAATCGGCATGATAAAGGAGGATGCGACCGAGACGGAGGCATCCACCGTGAATAAGAATGCCGAGATACAATGGGACCGAATGATCGGTGCGTAGTTCACGGATAGGGAGTGAGGTCTCATCATGCATGCGATTGAGAGGGTTGCAAAGGTTCTGGACGGCATTACTGTGTGGACGGCACGGATCTGTTTCCCGCTGCTGATTCCCCTCATGGCGGTTCTCGTCTATGAGGTGTTTGTCCGCAAGTTATTCATCTGCCCCACGATTTGGGCCATGGACACCAGTTATATGATCAACGGCGTCCTGGGCATGATGGGCGCGGTCTACGCGCTTTACCGTGGTGGGCATATCGCCATTGACTTTATTTCTGACAGGTGGTCGAACCGGACCAAGGCGGCTGTGAACGCCGTTTTCTACATCACCTGCTTTTTCCCGGGGATGTCTATCTTCTTGTGGTTCGGATGGAAGTTCGCATATGCGTCATGGCTGGAAAAGGAGCGGGCCATCACGAGCGCGTGGATGCCTCCCATCTATCCGCTGAAGATGGTGATGGTTTTGGCAATCGCATTTTTGATCCTTCAGGGGATCTCCGAGTTCCTGAAGAACCTGCATGTGTTCCTCCGGGGGGAGCAGCCATGAGTCCGGAGATACTCGGTCTGGTTTTCGTCTGCGTCCTTTCAGTGGCGCTGTTCGCCGGTTTCCCCATTGCATTCACTCTCATGATTATGTCCCTGGTGTTTGGATACATCGGGTTTGGTATTTGCGTCTTCGATCTGATGGTGTATCAATACTTCTCGCTCATGGAGGACCCGCTCTGGGCGGCGGTGCCTCTCTTTCTCCTAATGGGGCTGCTTTTGGAGGAGGCGGGGCTGATGGAGCGCCTTTTCAAGGCATTCCAGTTGCTCTTGGCACCGGTGCGTGGGTCCCTTTATTTAGCAGTGGCATTGACTGCAGCGATTTTTGCTACGGCCACCGGGATAGTCGGCGCATCGGTCGTGCTCCTGGGCGTGATGGCCGCGCCGACCATGAATAAATGCAAATACGACGTGCGCATGTCGGCTGGAATCATCACTGCAGGCGGGACACTCGGTATCCTGATTCCTCCCAGCGTTATGCTTGTGGTCATGGGGCCCGTCGTGGGTGTGTCCGTGGTAGACCTGTTCGCGGCGGCCATTCTGCCCGGCCTCTTGCTGGCCGGGCTCTTCGGTGGGTATGCGCTGGTGCGCAGCCACCTCCAGCCCCATGTAGGTCCTGCTCTTCCCAAGGAAGAGCGGGCGAGTTCCTTTGCGTTCATCCTGTGGGAGCTTTGCCGGGGTCTCATACCTCCCGCAGGACTGGTCACGGCGTGTCTGGGGAGTATCCTG
>JAFGPH010000619.1 GCA_016926135.1 Deltaproteobacteria bacterium | reverse complement strand
GCGGTCCTCTTCAACAAGATCAACACCCATCCCAGGGTTAGGGAATATGACCTGAGCGGTCTCAAGATGGCGGTCTCAGGGGCCGGCCCCCTGCCCCTGGAGGTGCAGAACCGGTTCGAGGAGATCACCAAGTCCATCATTGTGGAAGGATACGGGCTGAGCGAGGCCACCCCTGTGACCCATGCCAATCCCATTTTCGGCAGGAGAAAGCTGGGCACCATCGGTCTCCCTTACCCGGATACGGACATCAAGATCATGGACAAGGAGACCGGCACCAAGGAACTTCCCCCCCTGCCCTTTGCCGTGGCCGAAACGGGCGGGATGACCAAGGAGCAATCCGAGCAAGCCGAGGCATACACGGGCGAATTGATCGTGAAGGGCCCCCAGATCATGCGGGGCTATCTCAACCGGCCTGACGAGACCGCGGCGACCTTGAGGGACGGGTGGCTCTACACCGGCGATATCGCCTGCATCGATGCCGACGGCTACACCCTCATCCGGGATCGAGCCAAGGATATGATCAAGTTCAAGGGCTATGCCATCTTTCCTGCCGAGGTGGAAGACCTCCTGCACAAACACCCCGATGTGCGCGGAGCGGCTGTGATCGGCGTGCCGGAGCCAAAGGTGGGCGAAGTGGTGAAGGCCTTCATCGTCATTGATCCGGCCAAGAAGGGTCAGATAAAACCCGAGCATATCCAGGAATGGGCCAAGGACAAGATGACCCATTACAAGATCCCTTCCGTCATCGAGTTCCGGGACGAGCTTCCCACCACCATGGTGGGCAAAATCCTGCGCAGGGTGCTGAAAGAGGAGGAGCTCTCCAAGATCAAAAAAGGGTAGGGTCAGGGCTCCGGATCCTGTTTCCTCCGCCATACCGTCCCGGCCGGCGTGTCGATGACCTCCACGCCCATGTCCTTCAATTGCCCGCGGATCCGGTCTGCAGTCGTCCATTCCCTGGACCTTCGGGCTTCCTCCCGGTTCCGGATCAGTTCCTCCACGGCCAGGTCCTTGGGGGGAGATTCCAGATCCATGATCCCCAGAACGGAGTTGATCCCCTTCAATGCCTCTCCCACCTTTTCCCTGTCGGACGGATGGAGACCGCTTTTGTCCATCACCCGATTGATGTGACGGGTGAACTCGAAGAGAGCCGCCAGGGCACGGGCCACGTTGAAGTCATCATCCATGCCTTCCATGAATCCCTGCCGGAGATCGAAGATGATCTGGTCCATGTCGGCGGCGGGTCGACCGGAGCGGCAGATTTCCAGTTTTCGGGTGAACTTGTCCAGGTGGGACATCGTGCTCCTGGCCATGTCCAGTCTTTCCAGGGAAAAGGTAATGGGTTTGCGGTAGTGATGGCTCATCACCCAGTACCGGATCTCCCTGCCCGTGTAACCTCTTTTCAGGATGTTCCTGAGGGTATAGTCGGGATCGTCGGCATTCCTGGCCGGCTTTTTCCCGTTCACCATGACCAACTCGTTGTGGAGCCAGTAGTTGGCCGGCACCTTCCCGGTCACCGCCTGGCTGATGGCAATGGCATTCTCATGGTGCGGGAACACGAGATCGATACCGCTCGTGTGAATGTCGTAGACCTCGCCGATGTACTTCATGGCCATGGCCGGGCACTCCAGGTGCCAGTTGGGCCGGATATTTCCCCACTGGGTCTGGAAAAAAATCCCTTTCTTCAGCTCATTCAGGGTAGATCTCTTGAGGAGAGTGAAGTCACGGGGATTCCCCTTTTCGTACTGCTCCAGATCCACCGTCTTCCCCACCTGGATCTTCTCCAGGTCGACCCTGGAGAGCCTTCCATACTCCTTGAATCTGGAAATATCGAAATACACGGAACGGAACTTCTCGTAGGCATAGCCCTTCTCCAGGAGCCGCTGCGTCAAGTGGATCATCTCTT
Organism: Deltaproteobacteria bacterium; assembly: GCA_016926135.1. The sequence continues at coordinate 1,009 of JAFGPH010000619.1, read as the reverse complement.
CCACATGCTGGCTGGGCTTGGGATAGTGGGTGGCCCTCCGGACCCGGAGCGCATCCAGGTCCCTCATGAACTCCTGGTAGTATTGTTCCGTGAAATCCGAAAGGGACTTCCCCGCCTTCTCCGCTCCTTCGATGGTCCGATCATCCAGATCGGTCACGTTCATCACATGGGTGACGGCATACCCCTTGTATTCCAGGTAGCGGCTCACCAGATCGGCGAAGACGAAGCGCCGGGCATGACCGATGTGGATCAACTGGCAGAGGGTGGGACCGCAGGTGTACATGGCGGCCCTGTTCTCCCGAAGGGGGACAAACTCCTCTTTCTTCCGCGTCAGGGTGTTGTAGACGTAGAGGCCTGACCTCTTTCTGTCCACGAAAAGGGGCGTGCTCAGGTAGCGCTCTCCGCCGTCCGGGAGGATCACCACGATCGTGCCCTTCTCCATTTCCCGTGCAAGCCTCAATGCGCCGGCCACGGCCGCGCCCGAGCTCATGCCCGCGAAAATACCTTCCTTCTTGGCAAGGACCCTCGCGGTCTCGTAGGCCTCTTCGTCATCGATGTTGATGACCCTGTCGGCCCTCTTCCTGTCGAATATGCCTGGCCGGTAGGACTCCTTCATATTCTTCAGACCCTGGATCTTGTGCCCCAGGTATGGCTCTATGCCCACGATCTCCACTGCCGGATTGAGTTCTTTGAAGCGCCTGGACAGTCCCATCAAGGTGCCCGTGGTTCCCATGCTCGCCACCACCGCGTCCACGGCGCCGCCGGTCTGTTCCCAGATTTCCATGGCGGTGCCGTGGTAGTGTGCAAGCCAGTTCCCGTCGTTGTTGAACTGATCGGCCAGCCAGTATTTCCGGGGCTCCTCACGGATGAGGTCATAGACCAACTCGATGGCCCCGTCCGTTCCCCGGTGGGCCGGCGTGAACTGCAGGTCGGCACCCATGGCCCTGAGGATCTTCTTTCTCTCGTCGCTGACGGCCTCCGACATGACCAGGAGGATCCGGTAACCCTT
>JAFGPH010000115.1 GCA_016926135.1 Deltaproteobacteria bacterium | reverse complement strand
GGCGGGAAACCTTCCCCGCGAAACCAGGCTCCGGCTTTGGGAAATTTCAGGCAACCTGAAGCGTCTTTGCGCCCTGAATTATCCGGCGATCCTGGAACTTCGAAGGCCCGGACGGGACTCGGTGCTCTACGTGCTTCTTCGAAAGGTGAAGAACGACCGTGCCGTGGTGACCGCCCTGAAGGATGTGAGCCTTTCCCTGTCTGAGCTCAATGGCCTGTGGTACGGTCACGCCTTTGTGCTCTGGAAGGACTTTGAGGACTTTCCCCGTGTGATCTCCCCAGGGACATCGTCGCTGACCGTGATCTGGCTCCAACACAACCTGAAGTTTTTGAGACTTCTGGATGGCCCTGTGAGCGGCACGTATGATGATCTGACCAGGGAGGCGGTCATGCGTCTTCAGCGGCAGAAGGGCCTGGCCGTGGACGGGGTCGTGGGGCCGGAGACGATTATGGTGCTTTACTCCCTGCTGCATGTGTACTCGAAGCCCGCCCTGCTCGGGGAAGAGGAAGAGAGGATCCCGGCGCCATGAGCTACATCCTGGAAGCGCTCCGAAAGATGGAGAAGCAGAGAAAGCAGGATTCGATCGAGGGATCCTGGGTGGAAAGCCTCACGGCGGAACTGGAAGAGGGGAAGAAGGAGACCCATCGCGCCATGCGGTGGCTCGTGGCCGCTTCCGTTTTCTTCGGACTGGCCGGGATCATCACCGGGTTTGTCCTGTATCATGACAGCCGGATCCCGGAGAAAGGCCCGGTGCCCCTGGTGCAGGAAACAAAGGCGGACCCCAAACCGGAGCGCCCGCAGGCGACGACGGAGCAAGCCCTTGGGGTTCCCGCCTCCCCTGCCGGAAACCAGCAAACGCAGGCCATGGAAAAGTCGCCTGCCGCGCTCACCAGGCCGAACGTCGGGCTTCAGGCCCTCACGCTCTCGGAGGTCAGGGCCGCACGGCTCGCCGGGGAGGAAGCCCAGGATTCCAAAAGACCCAAGGGCCTAACGATCCCCAGGGACGAAGGGCGGGAGATTCAGAGCCCCCGGGAGATGGAGGAGGTTGCCCCCAAGAGGGTCCCCCCCGCGCCGGAATCCCCACAGCCGCAGGACAATGTGACGGATCTGACAGGCCGCTACAGGTTGTCTTCCACCGGGGAGATGAACCAGAAGAAGTATGCCACCCTCGATCGAAACGATTACAGCATCGGCGATGAGTTCATGGGCATGGTGATCACGGACATCCAGAGAGACCGCGTGCATTTGAAGGGAAAAGCCGACGGCCGGAGGTACGTGATCCGGTTCGGCTACCGCTGAGCGGGTGGAACCTGCTGAACAAAAGCAACCGGATTGGCCGAGTCATCCGGATCTTTTCCCCTGCTTCCCGGACGTCTTGCCGGGGCCGGGTTCAAGGTTCAGGAACTGGATCGTATCTTCAATCAGCTTATACACCATTGCCCTGAACGAGAGGGATGGTCGCCAATCCGTCATTCGCATGAGTTTTGCCGGATCTCCGATTCTCATCCTTGGTCTTCTCCCCAGTACACGCGGATCCTCTACAACATGCCGTTTCCAGTCCAATCCCAGACGATCGAAGACGAGGGAGACGAACTCCTGGACAGAATGGGCTTCTCCGGTTGAAATGATAAAATCATCCGGTGCATCAAGATGAAGTATGCGGGTAAATGCGTCCACGTAATCAGGAGCATAACCCCAGTCGACTCGAGCACTTAAATCTCCGAGAACCAGTTTTTTCTCGGTGTCCCTCGAGACCTCCAGGGCTGTTCTGATGATCTTCTGAGAAATAAAATCCTTGGGCCTCAGGATGGACTCATGATTGTAGAGGATCCCAACGGAGCAATAAACCCCTTTCGTTTCACGGTACTGCCTGCAAATCAAGGTCCCGGCGGCCTTGGTAATCCCGTAGATCCCTTGCGGCTTCAAGGGGTCCAGTTCGGTGGCGCTTCCTCCGGCTTGCCCGTCGAAGATCATCGAGGAGGAAGCATAGAACACCCGGGTTCGAAGGGACCTTCTGGCAACGGACTCCAAGACATTCACGATTCCCCTTACATGTACGTCGAAGCTTGCATTGATCGAAGTGCGGATGGATCTGTCCAGGTCCGCTTCAGACGAGGAATGGTAGGCCGCCAGGTAGTAAACCTCATCAGGCCGAAAGGTGTCCATCCATTGGTCGATGCTGCGGAAGCTTCTTACTGGGACTCGTTCGGGAAGGGGTTGGCGGAAATTCGCGTGGACGGTTTTTCTGCCCAAGGCAAGGATTGCACAGCCCCTTTGATCCAGCATGTCCCAAAGAAGCCGGCCGTCTTGCCCGGGGTAGCCGATGATGAGGATTTTACGCTTAGAAGATTTCAATTTCTGGAAAAGGAAAGATCATTTTGCCGCCGGCTGCGATATAGTCCTTCTCCCTTTCAATGATTGAGTCCCTGAAATGCCAGGGGAGAACGAGATAGTAATCCGGTTTCAAGGCCCTGGCCTCCGGTTCGGAAACAATCGGGATTCCGGTCCCCGGTGTATAGGCACCAAACTTGTCGGGGTTGACATCCCCTATGGCGGCGATTTCCTTTTGCGAAAAGCCACAGAACTGCAGAAGCACATTTCCTTTAGTGGAGGCCCCGTAGCCCACAATTTTTTTTCCGTCGGCATTCAATGCCCCAATCAGGGAGACCAGATTCTTGCGGTGCTCAAACACACCGGCCTCAAAGGATCTAAAGGGTCTTGGCGTCGATAATCCCATGCGGTCTTCCTGGGCCAGCATCCAGTCAATTACGGCCCTGTTTTCGGGCCTCCGGCTCCCTGCATGCGCAGCTGTGACCGCAAAGCTGCCGCCGTTCACCGTGTTCATTTGGACGTCCACGATCTTGAGTCCGCAGGTTTCCAGCAGGTTCCTGACTGGCGTCAGAGAATAGTATTCCAGATGCTCATGGCAAATGGTGTCATAGGCATTCAGGCGCAGCATGGAGGGCATGTAGCTCTGTTCAAAGTGCCATATCCCGCCCGGGTGCAGAGAACCGGCAACCTCCTCCACAAATCTCAACGGCGATTCCAAGTCATAGAACATGGCGATGGAGGTGATGATTTTGGCCTTCTGACCCTTTACCTGCCGACTCAATGCGGATGCTTCAAAGAAGTCCGCAATCAGCTCTATGCCGTCGGTATAACAATCCCTGAATTTGGCCCCCGTCGGATCCATCCCAATCCGTCGCAAGGCGGTATTCGGGTAGCACTTGAGAAGCGTCCCGTCGTTGCTGCCTATATCGACGACAAGGTCCCCCCCATCCAGCGGGACGTACCTCGACAACTGTTCAACCTTACGCCTCAAGTGGTTCACCATGGACCGGTTGAGACTGGACCGGTATCCGTAGTTCGCCCCATACATTTCTTTGGGATCGTAGGAATGCCTTAGCTGCAATAACTCACTCTCAGGACACCAGACCAATTCGAGGGGGCCGGTGGTGACAGGATCGTTTCTGCGTTTAGGAAAGACCCCTGTCAGCGCGTGGTTACCCAGGGACAGAACGGGTATCAAATTCGTGCTGCCACTGATGCGACACTGGGTTATCTCGGTATACATCTAGAACCCTCGGTGAGCGTGCCGCCTCCAGGCGTGGGCCATGCGGCTCATCCGGAACAGGAGCAGTCTCCTGTAAAACCTTTTGGCCCCATAGGCCAATGCCATCAGAAGGCCCGATGAACCAAGCAGGCCGATTACAGCCAACTCATTCAGTGAATAATCAAAGGCTCTCAGCAGCGCCCTCATTTCATGCCAGGTGCCTGCCCGGCGTGCCTCGTGTCGCAGTTTTGGAAGCATATACCATGGGTGCTCACGCCGCATGACCTTTTTAAATGAGCCCTGTACCGCGGCTTCCGGAAAAAGCCCCCGTCCAAGATCCAAATAACCCTTAAAGTCAATCAGATAACGCCCTGAAACCCCCTGCTCCAGAAAGCTGTCGTTGTCACCCCGGCAGAAGACGAGTGAATCTCTTACATATTTTAACACACCGTTGTCGAGCAAGATAGAAAACAACCGGAATGCATGGGCAAAGTGGGTCCCGACAAACTGGTCGGGCAACCGGATTTCACTCCACCTCGGGCGGCGGACCACAATGGTGCTGATGTAGCTGAACAGGGCGCCGATGGATCGGGATTTGGTGAAATAGTCAATGAAATCAGTTTTTTTTGAAAAGGTGAAGATCTGGTCCCGTACGTCGGGGGCCAACCACAACCTGTCCCTGTAAGGGTTTAAGGCTCGGTCACATTCCGTCCTGTTGCACAGGTAGATATCATGCCCTGCCCGGATCTCCTGAAGGATTCGCCGGATCGCCCCGGATTTCAAAACGTCGTCCCCCGACATCAACCAGCAGTATTCTCCTCGGGCCATTTCCACGGTGGTGGCCAGATCCCGGTCGACGCCGCCTCGTTCTGAAAGGCGATGATACTTCAGTCTCGGAAAGGCCGCATGAAAAGCCCGGACCACGTCGGCGGTGTTGTCGGTGGAGGCGCCGTCTACGACTACGATTTCCACTTGGTCCGTAGCCTGCCCGATGATGCTTTCCAGGGTCTCTCCGATGAAGGCGCCGAAGTTATAGATCGGAATACATATCGATAGCCTGGGGAGAGTCATCTCGGACCCCGAAAAAAAGTCTGGGCTGAGCCGTAGAGCCGTTTGGCAATTCTCAGCAAGAGCCTCGGCGCATGGTTGTACACGATCCCCTTCAGGCGGATGGACAAATGAGGGCGGCGGTAAAGTGTCGATGCCAGCCGATCCAAAAGCAGCAGATCTTGGTGCAACCCTTGATCCTGGCACATGAGCTTCGCGTTCAAGAGGCTTTTGAGGTTGTGTTCGGCCATGATGGCGCGTCGGATGTGATGAGCTTCGACGCTCTCCGGATCGAAAAAGCGGTGAGCGAGTTCAAGGTACCCTTCGATCGTAATGCGATAGCGGTTGACCAGTCCCCGATCCAGAAACGAGTCGTTTTCTCCCCGCTTATACAGGTGGGGACTTCTGAGGTATTTGACTTGAAGTCCCTCAGGAATCATTTGAAAGATTCTCGCAGCGTGTGCCCAGTGAGAACCCGCAAAAGAATCCCCCGCGACAACGGAATCCCATCTGGCCTTTTTGATGACCAGTGAGCTGCAGAAGCTGAAGAAAGCGGCTGTATTCATGGCCCTTCTGAAGTACTCCCGTCTTTCCTCCTCATCGTGCAAGTCGAAGACACGGTCCCTGTCGATCCTCAGCAAGTTGTGCTTTCTGAGCGGAGTCATGTCGAAGCGGCAGAGAATCGATTCGCAGAGCAGAACGTCGTGTCCGCCCTCGATTTCTCGCAGCACATGGGCAAGTGCGCCGGGCATCATGATGTCGTCACCGCCGAACAGCCAGCAGTGAAGTCCCCTTGCCCTTTGCACGGATGAAGCCATATCCCTGTCGATCCCTCCGCGTTCTGTAAGCCGCACATATTCCAGTCGGGGGAAGGTCCTCTGATATTTTGCCAGGACTTCGGCCGTGTTGTCGGTGGAAGCACCGTCCACAACAAGGACCTCGACTTCTTCTGTTGACTGCGGAAGTATGCTTTCCAGCGTCGCGCCGATAAACGCGGCAAAATTATAGACAGGAATGCAGACGGAAAGTCGTATCCGGCCCATAGAACTGGAATCCCTACATCAACAACCCACGATAGAACCGAATGTGCTCTTGTGCAATTGAGCCCCAGGTGGGGAACTGCCTCATGTGGTCATCGGTATTTTTTTTTCCTGCGTAAGTGTTCAACGCCTTTCGCATGTCCTGAACGTCGTCCGGTCTAGCATAGTAAATGTTTTCTGCAGCGTCATAGCCCAGTCGTTCTCGTGAAGTAGTTAAGACAAAAGTTCCCTGAATGGCTGCCGCATGGATCGAGGAATTCCACATGCCTCCTCCACCGGCAAACGGAAGTATTACCGCATCCGCTGCGGCCATAATTCTGGCTGCTTCCAAGTCTGGCAGAAAACCGGTCAAGGTGACCTTTCCTGCCCACGGCTCTCGCTGTGAGTTTTCCAAGAGAGATAAATGATACGGATCTGCACGGTCAATGTCTCCGATCAGCACAATCCGGTCCTTGTCGGGGGCAGCAATTTCCAGAAGCCGGTCCACCCCCTTGTGGGGATACATAAAACCGAAATAGGCAATCAGGCGTTTAGCTTCCGGCGCAAAGGTTTGACGAATTTCCCCGTTTTGCTTTGCACTCAGGTGAACCGGCGGCAGGGCCGAAGCATTGGGAATGAACCGAAAGGTTTTGAACCGGACCAGCCTTCGATGAAAACCCGGCAGATGATCCACATAGTGCGGTCTGACCACGATCAGGCCGCCGGGAATCAGCATGTTCGGAAGGAGCCCAACTGTGATGTTGTCTTGGGTATAGTATTCATGCCAGGTCTGCACGACTTTGTGGCCAAACAGGAAGAGCAGGCTGGGCAGAAGTAGAGGAAGGCATCCGACACGATATCCCTGGGTCGGAAACTGCATGTGTATGATATCCGGGTGCCATCGTCTTACGAGGCGGAGGATCTGCGGGAAGTAACGGAGTCTCCAATGCCTGACAATCGGAAAAACCTCGTACGGGCGATTCGATGGTATCCCTGGGTCTCTGAGTTGTGTCGTCAAAACAGCTACCGAATTGCCATCGCGATTCCCGATCGCTTCGGCAAGACGTGCGGTGTAATCCCCCACGCCACATCTCATGGGCGGAAAAGAACCCGTGATCAGTAGTATGCGCATGGTCCTTGTGTATCGATATTCAACAGAACGGGTATGCCGGAATGACCCGGATCATTGGCGTAGGGAGGCCTCTTTTCTAAGGGCCATCCACGCGAAGGTATACCGCCTTCCTTCATAATCGATCGTTCGGTCTTGCGCATGGAGATCGATTTTCCCGCAAGGCATCAAACCATACTCGCCTGCCTCTTGAATAAAGGCAAGGACTTCCTGGCGCGAAAAAATGGTCCACTCCATCCCAAAGAGAGAAATCCCCGTAGTGTCGATTTTATCGGGCCAGTAATCAAAAGATGCTACGAAAAACCCACCTGGGCGCAGCAGGCGCGTGATTTCCGATAACAATGCGGTGCGATTTAACCCATGCTCGATGGTGGAAATGGAAGTGATGACCTCAAAGGAACTTTTCTTGAAAGGCGTATGCATGAAATCTGATAAGAGGTAGCTGATGAAACCCGCGTACGGCATCCGACGAATTTGGGGGTTCAGATCAATTCCGACCAGAGGAGAGTGCCCCAGTCGGTACAGGATGGAAAGAATCTCCGACGCATATGCACCCATATCCAGTATCTTTGAGCCTTTTGGGACACGATGCCCTATGAACTGGGAGGTTTTCAAAACGTCCCAGCTCTTGGTTTCATCCACCCCCGGAGGAGATCCCCTGAGCCGAAGCTTTCTAAGCAAGAATCGGAGCCACGATTCCTGGAAGGAGAGGCGCAGGTTTCGCAGAACTTCGCGAGCTGCCGCAATTTCAAGTCTGGACTTCAACACGTGTGTGGACATGGTGTCCTGTCCTCGCAATTGACTGCCTCTGCAAGGGAGTCCGCAAAGTAAAAACCCCGATGGTCATCCGGGAACAAACAGGTAATTGATAGCACCGGAGTCGCAATAGCCGGCTTGAGCCCATCGCTTCACATCGGTAGGCGTAATTCGTTTAAAGTCGCGGCTTGCCGCCCGCGCTTCGTATCCGTGCCGCCAAAACAGATCAAATGTGGCGGCATAATTCGGATTGACTCCGCCCGGAAAGAATTCCTTGAAGCAAATCTCGATCAGCCATGCAGGCTTCGGGATGAGGTTTACTGTCTTGGTGGCTCCTTTCAAGACCTGATATTCGGCTCCCTCTACGTCTATCTTGATGAGAAGCTTCCTTCCTGCAAACCGATCGCCAAGAACAATGTCCAGGGTGGACACAGGGATTACCCGGCGGATAAGCTTTGTAGAGCCTGCCCAGGAGCCGATGAGTGAAGCGCCGGTGCTTGAAGCCCCGTAAAGGGTCGCAAGACCCGGTCGATCACTCAATCCGAATGGAAAGACTTCGACGTCGGTCCACCGATTCCGAATCAGATTCCTATAAAGGTGTTCCAAATTGACCCCAAGAGGTTCCACCGCAAGGACGCATTTGCCCAGCGAAAGGGCGAGGCAGGAGTAGTAGCCTATGTTCGCCCCTACATCGACAAAGACATCGGACTGAAGCAACAGGTCATGAATGACGGCTGTTTGCTCCTGCTCAAAGGTGCCTTTCCGCATTCCGCGGTGGTGCGGAGAAAGGCTGCCCTGCAATGTGAAACCGTACGGGGTGCGCGAAGCTCTTCGTGTGTTCCGGAGGTACAGGTCGAGCAGGTCGCGCCCGAGATAAAGGATGCGGTCGGTGAGTTTACGGATGGGGCTGGACGGAGTCCGCGATGGTGCGCATTGCCGCGTGAAACGGTCGGACGGTTCAGACATTGGGCACCCTGATCCTTAGCGCTGTTAATAGCCTGGCTCTGGTATGGGAAGCGGCGCAGGCTGATGCCAAACAAGCGAAAAGCAAAACGGCCAGTAAGAAGCCGAGCAAGTCCAGGGCATGGACCGGGGGCGAAACGAAAAGCCAGACCGGCAGGACCACCAGGAGTGCAGCAGCGAGAGGAGGGATGACATCCCGGCCAAGCCACGGCCATGCCTCACCCCTCAGCAAACGGCGATGGGTGAGTGGCAGGCCTATTGCCATATACGTGCTGTTCGTTACAACCCAAGTCAGGGCCGCCCCCCAAACACCATAGCGCGTCGTCAGGAAATAAATCGTCGGCACGAGGAAAAAAATCAGAAATGTTGTGATGAAAAGTCCTATGCGGGTCCATCCGTGTGATATTTGCAGTGCATAGGGCAAGGTCATGAGTGCGTTCAAAGCCATCCCGACAACCAGGATGCTGACGATGGGAGAGGTGATTCTGGCCGTATCTGCGCTGCCTGTCCAGAGCAGCAGGATGTCGAAGGAGAAAAAGGCCAGCACGGAGGCGACAGGAAAAACAAGCACCGCCATGAGCTGGGAGCCCTGGTGGTACAGGCGCCTGAGCGCCTCCTCCTCTTTCATGGCTGCCAGGGATGTAAAGCGCGGGAAAAGGGCGTTGAAAATCGGTCCCGCCAGCATGACCGGAACTGCGCTCGCCGCCACGCCTGCAAGCGCATAAAAGCCGAACATTTCGAGACTGAGCAACCTGCTCAGAATCACCTTGTCGAGCTGCATGAATACAATGGCCGAGACGCTAATGCCGCTCATGCCCATGGCAAAACGCCGGATGCTGCGCAGAAGAGCCGGCTTGAAGCTTGGGCGATGAACCGAGGGGGGCAGACTCCGCCAGAGAGAAAGAGGAAAAAGGACGGCATAGAGGGCGCTCACGATGATCTGCCATGTGAAAAAGGCGGTGATGGTAGAAGACACTTTCCAGAGAACCAGGGCAGCCCCGCAACCGCTCAAGGTTGCCAGCCCTATTTTGATGCTGTTGCAGAGCACCTGGCGCTGCAATCCCATGAGACCACCTTCATAGAAACTCAGCGGCCACCGCAGAGCAGTCACCACACCCATGATCATCACCGACTGTTGGACTGTCTCAAGCGGGAGTGCACCCGGTTTGATCCAGTGTGAGGCAATGACCGGGGACAAGGCCCATAAGCCGATACCGATAACAACCCCAATCGACCAATATCCTATTTCCAAGGTCCTCGCAAGGTCGCGTGCCTCGGCCGCTTTCTCCGGAAGAACGCAATAGCGGGCCATTTCCCGGTTCATGGTCTGACTCAGACCAAAATCCAAAATCTGAAAGGCTCCCTGAAGCGTGGCGTAGAAACCGATCAGGCCATAGGCCTCGATGCCCAGGAACCGGATATAAAGCGGGACAAAAACAAAGGCCATCAAGGCCGACCACCCCTGGCCGGCGAAATTGGCGATCATGTTGAGTTTCAGGGGAGTCATGGGTCGGTCGAAGCTCTCCCTCCGTCCGCCTGCTTCTCCTCAAGGTCCTCGGCCCTGGCGGAGTCAGCGATTGCCTCTTTCTCTCTTCCCAGGGACTGAAACACCCTGGACCTGTTCCTGTATAGCCTTGCGAGGGAGGGATTCAACTCCACGGCACGATCAAGATCCAAAAGAGCTCGGTCGTGGAGCCCCATCCGGTGGTAGGCCATGCCGCGGTTGTTGTAGGCCTCCGCATAGCCGGGAGTCAAGGCGACGGCCTTGGAAAATTGCTCGACGGCGTCTCTGTATTCCGATCGCTCCACGTGAACCAGGGCCCAGTTGAAATAGACGTCTGCCAGGTCAGGCTCCAGCTCCGCCGCCCGCCGGAAATCCCGGATGGCCCCGGAGAGGTTCCCTAGGGAGCGGAGGGTTTTTCCCCGATTTAAATGGGGGGGCGCATAACGGTCATCCAGTGCAATGGCCCGCGCAAAGGCTACTCTGGCGTAAGAGTACCTCTTCAGCTTGTTGCAGGCGACTCCGAGGGCATTGAAGTAATAGGGATTGTTTGGATCCAGCAGCGTGGCCTTGCGGAAATCCTCATAGGCCAGATCGTATTTGCCCCAGGCCATGTGCGCCAGCCCGCGATGGAGGTAAATGTTGGTGGAGCCGGGCTCCACCCGCAGGGCCCTGTCAAACTCGGATACCGCGGAGTCAAACTTTCCAGTGGCCAGGAAATGCAGGCCCAGATTGAGGTAGGGTGTGGCGTCGTCACGGCCCAGTGCGGCAGCCCTTTCGTAATCCTTGACCGCATACTCGGCCTTGTCCAGGAAGCTGTACCCTGCCCCCCGGTTCACGAGCACCCTGAATTTGCGGGGGGCCGTCTTGGCCGCGTCGTTCCAAATCAGAACCTGCTCCCTCCAGGTGATGTTGCGGTTCACCGTCAAAAAGAGCAGCACCGGGATGACCAGGGCGAAAAACCCCAGGAGTGCCTTTTTGCGCGCGTGCAGCAGAGAAAAAAGGATCCCTGTAAGCGAAAGAAATATCCCGAAGGAAGGAAGATAGACCCTGTGCTCGAAGATGACGTCACTGATCGGGATGAAGCTCGACTCGACCGAAAGGGTGATGAAAAACCAGACGATTCCGAAGGAGATGAGCCTGAACCTCCTGAACAGAAAAAGGGCTGCGGCTCCCAAGGCCAGGAGGAGCAGGAAAGAGGCCAGGATTACGGGGTCAAAAAGGCTGTGGGCCAAGGGAAAATCATAATCCAGACTTTGCCTTATGGGAAAGAGGAGGAGGCCGAGGTAGGTAGGAATGACCTTGAACTGAGTGAGGAAGTAGTCGTACCTGGAGATGGCGTCCGTTTCCATGATCGGTCCCAGCTGCGCTACCAGGGAAGGCCGGGTCGCTATCCAGGTGACGGGAATTACCGGGAGAGTCATCAGCATGAAAGCGAGATAGGGGATCCTTCCCAGCAGTCTCCTCCAGGAGGGGGAGAAGAAAAAGCCCTCCACGACAAGGAGGGTGAAGGGCAGGGTAATGGAATTTTCCTTGCAGAACATGGCCAGAAGAGCGGCTGCGATCGACCCGCAGTACAGGGGCAGATGCAGCAGACTGCCCTGCTCCAGGCACAGGCGCGCCCGGATGTAAAGTGCCGTGGAAAGGAAGTAAAACAGGGCCGCAAGGGATGCAACTCTCTGGACGATGTACGTGACCGCCTGGGTTTGGATCGGATGGCAGACAAACAGGAGGGAGGCAGCGAGGGCTACGTGCACACCCTGAGAGGCGAGGGGGACATCCCTGAGCTGCGGCGTCGCAAAAAGGAGCCTGACCAGCCAGTAAACGCTGAGGGAGGAGAGGAGATGAATGAGGATATTGACCGCGTGAAAACCGAACACAGTGAGCCCGTGAAAATGAAAGTTGATTGCAAAGGTCAGGTTGGCCACGAAACGGGTCGGGTTGATATGCCATATGGCCCCGAAATCCCCAAGGTTTTGTATGGACTTGTTCCGCAGAATGGAGGGAAAGTCGTCGAAATGAAATGAGGCGTCGAGCGAGCTCGTATATCCGATGATGCCCAGGGAGAGGATCAAAAAGACGGGGAAGGCCTGATCAACCAGCCTTCCTGGCGATCGTTCACCGATATGGGGCCAAGGTGTCTTCATCCGACCCTGTTTCGTTTGTGGTCTTGAATCCCTTTCTGGTGCGATACTATAATCGATCTGTTATTGCTCAACAAGTTCATTGGCCGAGCCGGTTGCAATTCCTTCGAAACTCATAGGATAATAAGGCCGGCATCTTCCACATATCGAGCCGATGCCGGAGTAGACTCATGGCCTGTTCACCGGTCGTTTCCGTCATCATCCTGAACTGGAACGGAAAAAGGTATCTGTCCGCCTGCCTGGATTCGCTCAGGGCGCAGACCCTCAGGGATGTCGAGGTCATCGTGGTGGATAACGGTTCGGTCGACGGTTCGGTCGAATTCATCGAAACTCATTACGGCGACAGGGTCCACCTGATCGCGTTGCCCCAAAACCGAGGTTTTGCAGGGGGAAACAACGTGGGGATTGGGCAGGCGAGAGGCCGGTATGTTGCGCTGCTGAACAACGATATCGAGGCGCATCCGGAATGGCTTGCAAACCTGGTGAGTTGCATGGAGCATGGTCCACAAATCGGCATGGTCGGGTCCAAGGTCTTGAATTTCTGCAGGAGGGATGAGATCGACAACACCGGGCATCTCATGTATCCTGACGGCCTCAATCGTGGCAGAGGGCGACTGGAGAGGGATACCGGGCAATATGACGGGCAGCGGGAGATCCTCTTTCCTTCGGGCTGTGCGGCGCTCTACCGGCGGAAGATGCTGGAAGAGATCGGTGGCTTTGATGAGACTTTTTTTGCCTACGGAGATGATGCGGACATCGGGCTCCATGGTCGCCTCCTGGGATACGATGCGGTATTTTGTCCTGAGGCGGTTGTGTACCATCGATATTCTGGGACGGTCGGAAGCTACTCGGCCATGAAGGCGTTCCATGTAGAAAGAAACAGGATATGGATCTTGCTCAAGTATTTCCCCGTTTCTTCCATCGTGACGAGCCCCTTTTACACCCTGGCAAGGTTCGCTCTGCACGCCTACGGCATATTCACCGGAAGGGGTGCGGCCGGACGGTTTGCCACGAACGCCTCCATAGGCCGGCTGGTTCGCACGATTCTCCGGGCCTATGCTTCCGCAATCCGGGGTCTGCCGGGCGTGCTGAGGAGAAGAAAAAGGATAGTCAGGCATAGAAAGTTGACAGGCGGAGAGTTCAGGAAGCTGTTGGTTCAGCATAGGATTTCGTGCCGGGAGATCGCCCTTAAGGACTGAGAGTCCTTTGGTCGGCCGGCCTCAGGAAGTGTTTCAAAATCCGGCAGAGGACGAAGAAGATGGCGGTGAGGGGGACCGGAGGACGAATGAAGATCGCTCACATCGTCTGCGCATATCCGCCCTATCCCAGCGGCATTGGAAATCTGGCAGGGTTGTTTTCCAGGCTCCACGCACGCTCCGGGCACCAGGTAACCATTTTCACCCCTGCCTATCAAGGGCTTCGCAAAGAGGCTCCCGGGAACCAGGTGCGGGACGGAGTCACGATCAAACGCCTCAGGCCTCTGGTATCCAGTGGCAACGCAGCCGTTCTGCCGCAACTCCTTTGGACCTTGAGGCGTTTCGATTGCCTCTTCCTTCACTATCCCTTTTATGGCAGTGCGGAGTTGGTTTTTCTGCTGATCCTGCTCAGACAGGTGTCCGCCAGGCTGATCCTCCAGTACTACATGGACATGGAGGGGTCCTCCCGACTCAGGAAACTCCTGAGTCGGCCTTTTCGGGTTGTCAGGGATTCCTTGCTGAGGCGTGCGGACCTGATCACCTGCGGGAGCATGGACTATATTCGAAAAAGCGCCATCTCGCGATTCCATGAAAAACACCCGGAGCGTTTCTTCGAGATTCCATTTGCCGTGGATCTCAACCGGTTCGCGCCCGCTGAAGGGAAGGCGGACCGGATCGGGAAGGAAGTCAGAACCATCCTTTTTGTGGGAGGACTCGACCGGCCGCATTATTTCAAGGGTGTGCACATCCTGCTGAAGGCTGTCTCTCGGCTTTCCCGGGAGGTTGGGCCGTGGAACCTCCACATCGTCGGGGAAGGCGACTTGCGACCGGATTATGAAAAGCTCTCACGGGACCTTGGGGTTTCCGACAGGGTCAGGTTCCTCGGGGCCGTTTCCGATCAGCGTCTTCCGTCCTGCTACCAGGAAGCGGACCTGCTGGTGCTCCCCTCGGTGAATTCGAATGAGGCGTTCGGGCTCGTTCTTCTGGAGGCCATGGCGTGCGGTCTCCCGGTCATAGCTTCGGCCCTTCCTGGAGTGAGGACCGTGTTCGAGCACGGACAGGAGGGCCTTCTTACAGATTCCGGCAGCGTCGCCGATCTTGCCGGCAAGCTGTCCGATCTCTTGAGGAACGATGCCCTCAGGATCGGAATGGGGCGAAGGGCGAGGAAGCGGGTGGAGGAGAGGTACTCCCTGACAAGCCTCGCCAAAGGCCTCGAGGCTGCCTTGCGGGTCCGACGCTGAAAGGGCCGTGCAGCCTGTCAACGGCTCCCCTCGCAAGATCCAGGAAATCCGAATCCTGTCGGGAACCGGAAGTCTCCTCTTTCTCATCCCTCAGGGTGCATGATCCTTTTGGGCAGAGGGAACGACCTCCAGGGCAATCCGGGCATCCGGATTGGGAAAGGCTTCCCCGCTCAGGCGGGGACCCACCGCCCGGTAGTTCCGCTCGGACATGCCGCCCCGGAGCTCAAGGGCAAAGAGCACGAAGGCCGCCAGCACCAGGAAGAGAGCCATGATTTTTCCGGGCCGGGCAGAGAAAGGGGGCGGCGGGGCCATCGGATCGTCGTGGGCGCGGCCTTTTCTCAATTTTTCCGAAAGCCATCTCGCAAGGAAAAGAATGCCTGCAGATGCCAGAGTGAACCACAGGGGGAGAAGAAGAAGACCCTGCCGCACATAGCCGAAGAAAACGGCGCTTACCGCCAAAGCGCAGGCGGTCAGGAAAATCGTGAGCAAAGCCCAAAGCCGGGGCTGTCCCCCTGCCCCCAGACAGCAGAGCAAGCCCAGCCCGAAGAGCGGCGCAAGCCGCCAGGGGAGTGCATTTCCACAAGGTACGAAAACATCCACCGGTCTTCGTATGCCCGAGAGACCTCCCGGCCAATTCCACTGGGTCCAGCCGAGCTTCAGGGCCTGGAAGAAAACGCCCCACTTTTTGATGACCAGCCGGGCAAAGGCCAGGGGGTTTTCCCGAACAAAGCGCCAAGCGATTTTGTGGCCGTGGAGGAGGTACTCCAGGTGCTGGGGGTCTGTTGGGTTCAGGTGTGGCCCCCCGTCCTGAGGGCGAAGAAGATCCCTTGAAAAGGTGCCGTCCGCGGCGCTGTGGTTTGCCAGGGCAAGGTTCAGGGGCCCGTAGAGCGTTATGGGGACGAAGGTAGGCAGGGGCTCGAGGTGCGCGGGCCTTGTTTCGTTGACGGCCGAGAGAACCACGGCGTTGCGAACGGTCCAGGGCGCCAGGGTCAGGCAGAACCCGACGGCCGCGAGCAACCACGGCGCCAGATCCGCCTGGGCCTTGTGCCTGCCTCGGCGGCGGGAACCGATGCAGCCGCCAAACCCTGTGCCGACCAGCAGCATTGCCACCAGCGCCCCTTCGGCCCGGGTAAGGGTCATGAGTGCAAGGACGATGCCGAACAGCAGGGGCGCAATCCGCCGCATCGGGCTCCCCGCGGGAATCGAGGGGGAAGCGGCCAGGGGGTGGTCCAGGAAACGGCTCCACAGCAGGATGGAGAGCAGGAGGAGCGCCAGGTACAGCCCCTCGCTTACGGGGGCCACGGCCAGGACATACAGGCCGAAATGGTAGACACACAGGAATGCCGAGAGCAGGGCCACGGATCGGCCCAGGTAGGGCAGGACGGTCAGATAGAGGAGTCCGACAGGGAGGCTTCCTACCACGGCCAGCAAAAGCTTGATCTTGAAGTGTGAGATCTCCATGACCCCGGGTCCGGCTCCGGTCAGGAGATGAAGGAGCGCCAGGAAGTAAGGGAATCCCGGCGGGTGAAAGGGAATCCCACCGTCGAACACAGTGCCCTCCAGCAGGGCGCGGGCATGGAGAAAGAAGGCCAGAGAGTCGCCCTGATAGAACAGGGTGAACGGCCAGTCGCGATCGACGTTGGAGCACAGAAAGGCGACTCGGTGGACGTAGGCCAGGCATGTGAGGCCGAAGGCTATCAGAAGGTCCACGGGCTGAAAGGTCCTATGGGCGTTCAGCGTAGGCATAATCCGGGGGCAGGTAAAGATATCCCGCCCCATTTGTCAAGCCGCTTATGATATAGTTGAAACCCAAGAAACCCAGATCGAGGGGAATCCCCTTGTCGAGATACCGGCCCGCCATCTTCCTCGTTCCCATCCTGCTTATCCAGATCTTTCTGTCCCTGCCGAGGCTGAACGATCCCAATCTGGACGGTCGGCTGCACTGGTACTGGTGCAATGCCTTCTTCCTGTTGAAGGCAAAGCACAGCAACACCCCTCCTCCACCGGAACTGGCGGGAACCAGGGCGGACGCTTTGAGGTTCTTCGGGATGGCCAACTATGCTTACGATGCCGGCGGCAAGCCCGTGGACATCAGACTCTATTCGCACCACCCGATCCTGACCCCGACCCTCTTTCGTCTCTACACCCGGATGTTCGGGTATGACACCTGGGTTCCCCGGAGCTTCATGCTCATCCTTTCTCTCCTGACGACCTGGGTTCTGTTTGCCTTCCTGCGGGCGGAGCTCCGTGAGGATCGAACCTGCGCGTTCCTGGTGCTCCTGTACACCCTCCTTCCCCTTTACTTCATGTATATGGATCAGTGGAAGGACGAGAACATGGGCACACTGCTCGTCCTCTTATGCTTCTATCTGTTGACGAGGGCGCCCGTCTCCGGGTTGTACAGGGCCCTTTTTCTGATCTGCTTCTTCCTGGTTTTTCAGGCTGCCTGGATGTCTTACTACTCCGCACCCTTCATCCTTCTCTACCTCTATAGGAAACGGAACCACCGGGGATGGGAACGCCTGCACGTCTATGCGGCAGGGGTGCTTATCGTTTCAGTGGGCCTCAACTTCGCCGTCCTCTACCAACTCGGTTTCAATTGGACGGAGATAAGAGCCATAGGAGCCGGTCGTCTGTCGGGGGGTCTAAACCGGATCGGCGTCTCGGACTGGGCCCTGAGGCAGTGGGGCTACCTGCAGACGAACTTTGGGGACATCAACCTTGCCCTCTATGGGATGGGGATGGGTTTTCTGTTGCTCCGGAGAAAGGTTTCCTCAAGCCTGCTCCTGTTTGCCTCCTTCACCTTCACCGCTTCGCTGCTTTGCCATGTGGGGCTTTTCAGGAGCCTGAGCTGGATCCACCATTATGTTCAATGGTCCTTCGGGCCGGCCTATGTCTTGCTTCTCGCCGGCATTGTATCCGACTTGCGGAAGGTGTTTCCAGAAAACGGTGCGGCGAGAACCATTCAGGCCGCGGTGATGATCACGCTTTTCGTCTTCACCGCGGCGGGCAGCCGTCAATTTGAGAAAAGCATCCGCTCCTCCACCTTCGGACATGTCTCGGACCTGGACAGCATCAGAACCTTGCAGAGAAGACTGCTTGTGTTTTCGGATGGAAGAAGCGGCCCTGTGGACTGGTGGTCCGGGCCGGTGATCGATCTGGCCCGGGATCCCCTGTTTCAGGGGCGGAGCGACATAGGGCCGATTGAGCGGATTGAGACCCTTCGGGATCCGGACCCCAAAAGAGACGTTCTGGTGGTGCTGAATGCCAGGGAGGCGCTGGCTACCCTGCCGGCGTACCTGGAGGAAAGATTCGGGGTCACCGGCCTCCGGGCCGTCCGAAGGAGCCACTCCTTCACCTTTTTTGAAATGCTTCGATAAGGTTTTCCCAAGCCGCCGGGGACAAATTCTGCACGGCGATTCAACGGGAGTGCCAGAGGCTCCGGACATTGGTTTCGTCCAGGACCTCGGGGGGTCGACGCCGACCGTGTGCGGGGTTCTGAATCTGCGAAAAAAGCTCCCTGAGATGTCTGGCGGCGTCCTCCTTTCTTCCGGATCGGGTCAACAGAAGCGACAGCTCCAGCCTCGCCCTCCACGAGTCAGGATCAATCCGCAGGGCCTCCTGGGCCATGGTCGCCGCTTTCCCGATTTCCCCGCGCTCTGCGTAGATGTAACTCATGTACAGATACGTGGCAGATTTGCCGTAGATGGAGTGAAGGTTCTTTTTGCGGGCCGCCTCCCTGTAGAGAGTCAGGGCCTCTTCGTAGGATCCCTCCAGGTGGTACTGGACGGCCAGGTTGTGGTAGGGCCGGCTGGAGCCCGGCGCCTTGAGCAATGCATCCTTCCACAGTGACTTCTCGTCCTGCCAGGCTTCGTTCCTCTCGAAGGTCGCCGCGGCTAACGCCGTGATCGTCAACACGATGAGCGAAACGGGTATCCAAAGGAGCCTTCCTCTCCCGGAAAGACGCGCCATCCTTTCCTGGACCCAGGCCGACAGGGGCAGAAAGAGGAAAAGGGAAGGAAGGTAGTTCCGGTGTTCAAAAACCAGTTCCAGCGGGGCAACGGTTGATTCCATCAGGTGATTGAGAAAATAGAAGAGGACGGAAAAGCTCAGGACAGGTCTTTTCTCTATCTGAGAGAAGCCGAGGCCCAGCAGAAGGAGGACCGCCGCCATGGCCGGTGCCGTGCTCCAGGGCTCCAGGAGAGAGGTGGAGAGCGTGATGTCATGTTGAACGGATAGACGTGAAGGCAGGGGCAGCAGGATCTGGCTCAGGTAAAAGAGCACGACTCGGGGCTCGGTCATCAGCCGTTCAGAGAGCGTGAAGGGCCTCCTGGAGTAATCATCCAGAAAGGCAAACAGATGCGACTGCCTGAAAAGGAAGGCCCCTGTGATCATGGAGAGCACCACGATCCCGGCGGCGATACCGATGAGGACCCGACGCGTTTTGGGATGTTCCAGGTCCTGAAAGAAGCACGCTTCGATCAGCACCAGGGCTGCGGGGAGAGTGGCGGCATTCTCCTTGGAGCCTATGGCCAGGGCGAACAGGAGCAGGACCGTGGAGAAGCCGACAGCGCTCAAAACCCGGGAGGAAGAGATTCTGCTCCTGACATACAGATAAATGCCCAGCACGTAGAAAAGGGCCGCGAGGGAAGCCATTCTCTGAACAATATAGGTCACGGCTTCGGTCTGTATGGGGTGCAGGGCCCAGAGGGTGGCGGCCAGGAGCGCTATGATGGATTCCTTGCCCTCGAATCGGCGATTGAGCCTGGGGGAACGCAAAAGGGCCTGAAGGGTTAGGAAGAGGATGAACCCGGTCAAAAAGTGCACAAGGGTGTTTGTCATATGATAAGCGGCGGGTCGATCGCCGCTACAGATCCAGTTCAGCGAGAAGGACAGACAGGAGACCGGCCTGTATAGGCTTTCCTCCCCGCCGAAGCCTTCGGAGAATACCTTCATCAGGGTATCCGGCGAGAGATCGCGGATATGGACGCGGGGATTCAGGCGGATATTCGGGTGATCGTCGAAATGCCAGGAAGCGCTGAAGGTGTTCCCGTAGACCAGAGTGATGAGCGCCAGCAGAAAGAGGAATGCCGAAAGAGTTCTGAGGTGTCCGAAGCGCTCTTTCTTGCTGTCTGGAGCCGGTAAATTCATGAAGCCTGAAGCACCCGAAAAAAAAGCCGCCCTGTTCGGGCGGCCCATTCAAGAATGCCGGGGATTGTGATCCTTCCCTACCGGACCCGTTTCCCTTTTTGACCCTCCCTCTTCTCGTACACAAGATCGGCTTCGGTCTTGGGATTGTGTAAATACCATTTTCTCAGCATTTCAGGCTTGGCCTGGGCAGTGATGCGCAGTGTCCGATCCCCGGTCTCCCTGGCGCTGTAGTTGTAGTAATGGGCGCCTTTGGGGTCGATTTTCAATTCCTTGAACGCCTTCGCGCTCTCTTCGAATGTGAAAGGAAGGTACCGGTTGTTGACGTTTCTGTACCGGACTTGCCGCTCCTCGATCTTTTCGAAAAAGGCGTCGGCTTCCCGCAGAAAATAGGCATTGCACCCCTTTTGAACGAGGGGCCAACCCGCCGCCGCAAGGATCAGCAGGCCCGCAAGGAAAAAATTGATGGTAGCTACCACACTGCCCCGTTCCTTCATGAAACCAGCTCAGGCTAAAGGGTGGGTAGCGGCTCAGCCTCAAAGAGCCGGGAGACTAGCTCTTACATGAAGAACGCATCGTCGTTCCAACCCTTTGCCCAGGCATCCGCGGTCCAGTCTGCATGGAGATCCTTGGGGAAATAAAAATAAATGGGCTTTCCAATGTATCCGGGCTTGTAGTCCCTTGAACCGCCGGTATCGTTCAGGACGGCCATCACCCGATACCCACCGTACCCGGCGGTGGCTGAATCACACTGGCTGATCTCAAAGTCGAAGTTTTTCATGTCGCCCAGGTCGATGCGGAGCACCTGCTGCATGTACTGAAGTCCGGCCGGCGTCTTTATGGTGGTGTATCTCTGGCCATGGGAGTTGTAATATTTCTCCATGCCCGTCTTGATTTCCCCCACGGCGACGTTCACTTCGGAAAGCTTGCTTTCCAGGGTGTACTTCTCATACCTGGGAATGGCAAGCACCGCGAGGATCCCGATGATGATGACCACCATCATGATCTCCACCAGTGTGAATCCCTTGGAATCGTCTAGTCCTCTCATCATAGCCAGATCCCTCCTCTCTCGACGGCGTTCGGCCTCTGCTGCCGCCCACCGGCTCTTCTCCCCCTCCAGTAGGAGTAGTTTACAGGTGTTCACCGACCCCGGATCGGTTGACCCGGGGTTCCACCCCAGAACCTGCCCAAAAATTTAATTCATCGTGATTTATAACACTTAAAAGAATTTTTTTCAACAAAAAAAGGATTTTTTGGCTTCCGCGGGGGGCGGCACCTCGACCGGATCGCCTGCAAGAATGGCGGCCGGGAGCCCCTCCACCATCCACCGCGCTTCCTCAATGTTGCCCAGGATCTCTTCTGCAGCCTCCACCGCCCGGGAGAGCACCGGGGGCCGCTTGTCGGCGGAGTGGGCATCGCTGGCGATGATGTGAACCAGCCGGTGCTCCAACATGGCTTCGGCACAGGCCATCACGGGCCCTCCGAACTCGCCGGAGAGGCTCATGGCCGTGACCTGGGCCAGTGCCCCATGGGAGATCATCTCCCGAAGCAGCCGCAAGTCCCGCTGAATCCCCGGATGGCGCTCGGGATGCGTGATGATGGGCGTGATTCCATGAATCTTGAGGGAGAAGATCTCCTCCTGAAGTCTTTCGGGGATGGTCTGCGGGGGAAGTTCCAGGAGGAGGTACCTGCCTGAATTGTTGACGGTGACGGCCTCTCCGCTCATGACCCTGTCCACCATCCCCGGGCACAGGTGCGTGTCGCCGCCCACGCACAGCCTCAGGTTGAGCCCATTTTCATCAAACACCTTTCGGAGGGACTCCACCGAGGCGTTCACTTTGTTCAGTGGATTCAGGTAAAGGCCGTTCAGGGAGTGGGGTGTGGCCACGACCGTGTGAATGCCGTCCAGAAGGGCCATCTTGGCCATGGCCAGGCTCTCTTCCAGGCTCCCGGCTCCGTCGTCCAGCCCGGGGAGGATATGGCAGTGCAGATCGATCAAGGTCGTTCAGGCAGTAGGAAGTAAGGAGTAGGGAGTAAGGAGGTGTTCCGTGGTTGTTGATCCTCTCGACTCCCTCCCTACTCCATACTGCCTACTGCATACTTTTCTGTCCCCCCGCTTTTCCGCTTTCCGGAACGGGCCTTTCGCTTCTTCTCGCCCTCTTCGCCGTAATAATAATAGTAGTACTGATAGTAGTAATAGCCGTCCCTGCCCATGTCCACACCGTTCAGGATCACGCCGAGCACGTGGGCATTCACGTTGCGGAACTGGGTAAGACCGTTCTTCACGATTTCCCTGGGGGTGTCGCCGGCCCGGACCACCAGCAATATGGCGTCTGCCATCTTGGCCAGGATCGCAGCGTCCGTCACGGCCGTCACGGGCGGGGAGTCGATCAGGATGTGGCTGTAGTTCTTTCGCAGGGCCGCCAGAAGGCGCTGCATGCGACCGGAACCCAGAAGCTCGGATGGATTCGGAGGCACCGGACCGCACGGAATGATGTCCAGGTTGGGGACCCCCGAGGGGATCAGCGCGTCCTTGAGTTCGTTGCTTCCCACCAGCAGGTTGGAGAGGCCTCTCTCCCTCGAAATGGCCCAAACCCTGTGGATGGACGGCTTGCGCATGTCGCAGTCGAGCAGAAGCACCTTGTTTCCGGACTGGGCCATGGTGACGGCCAGATTGGCGGAGGTCACGGTCTTCCCCTCTTGCGGGCCGGCGCTGCTGACCAGGATCACCTGTGGCTGGGCCTCGGCCGAGGAGAAGAGAAGGCTGGTCCGGATGCCCCGATAAGCCTCACTGGCCGTGGACTTGGGAGCGTGGATCGTCACCAGCTCGGGTTTGGCTGTGCCCGGATCGCTCCCCTCCCCGTCCATGGCAAAGGCCGGTACCGGGCCCAGGTAGGGGACCTGCAGGTGTCTCTTGATGTCTTCCGGAAGCTTGATGGTATTGTCCAAATACTCGAAAAAGAAAGCCAATCCCGTACCCGCCACCAGGCCCACGAGCACGGCCAGGAGGATGTTCAGCCCTTTGCGGGGTTTCACCGGGTGTTTCGGCACCTCGGCGCGGTCGATGATCCGGATATTTCCTGTCTTCATTTCCTCGGCGAGGGAGGTCTCCTTGAAGCGTTTGATGAGGAGTTCGTACACCTGTTTGGCGCTCTCCGCCTCACGCTGGAGCACGCCGTACTCGATGGCCTTCTGGTTGAGGTCGAGCGATTCCTTTTTCTGTTTCTCCAGGGCCGCCTTGAGCGAGTTCTCTTTGGCCAAGGCCACCCGGTACTCACTGCGGAGCGAGTTGATGACGCGCCCCACCTCCTGGGCCTTGCGTTTCTGCAGGGTTTTCAGTTCCGAGTCAATGGCTACCATCTGGGGATGCTTTTCCCCGTATTTCTCGGAAAGCTCCGAAATGCGCTTGTAGAGATCCACCTCCATGGCCTTGATCTGGCGGATCAGGTCGTTGTTGAGCACTTCGGGAATGGAGTTCACCATGTCCGGGGAATGAGAGAGGGATGTGGCCTGCTGGTAGCGGGTTTCCGCCTCCACACGCCTGGATTCCGCCTCCACCACCTGCTGGTTGATCTGTGCCAGCTTCTGGGCGGTGACCTTTTCCACGTCGCTGGAGAACTCGGTGATGATGCTGTGTTTTTCCTTGTAGCGGAGAAGAGACTGCTCCGCCTTCTCCACCTTCTTGCGCTCCTCCTCGATGCGCTCGTTCAGCCATTTCACGGCATCCTGGGCCGCTCGGAGTTTGGTCTCCAGGTTTTTGTCGATGTAGGCCCTGGCCAGGGCGTTCGCCGCCTTGGCAGCCAGGCCCCGGTCTTTGGCTTGGAAGCTCACGTCCACAAGGCGGCTGTTGCGGATGGGTTCCACCTTGATCCTCGACACAAACGCACCCACGAGCGAGGAGTCCTCGAGCGCTTCCTCCGGAGTTTCCTGCGGAGGCTCTTTGACGCTCAAGAGGGAGGTGATGGACAGGGCCCAAAAGGACAGGGTTTCGCCTACGGAGCGTTTCAGGCTGGAGAGAAAGTCGTTCTTGGGCTTGGGCCGGAATTCCTCCGATTCGTCCAGGTGGAGCCGCTTGATCACCTCCCGGGCCACGGCCCGGCTTTCGATGATTTTGTACTGGGTCTGGTAGTAATCCGTGCCCGCGGCATCCACCGCCATGACCTCCTGGATGGAGACCACGTTGGGGTTTTCCCGGTCGATGATGAGGCGGGTCGTCGCCTCGTAAATGGGGGTGGCCGTGAAGGCATGGATGATCACGCTCATCACCGTTACCGCGAACACGGTGATGAGGGTCCACCTGCGCTTCAGGATCACCCGGAGGTAGTCGCGCAGGTCTATTTGGTCTTCCTTTTGTTCTTCCATCAAAAGAAGCTCTCCGGAACCACGATCACGTCGTTGGGCTGGATGATCACGTCCTGGATCTTCATGCCCGCCTCGGTGATGGCATCCACCTTCACCTGGATGATCTTCTCCACCCCGCCCTCCACGCGGATGATCCGGGTCCGGTTGCGGGCTGCGATGGGGGTAAACCCTTCGGCCATGCTGATGGCCTCCACGAGGGTGATCTCCCGGTCCGGGATCATGAAGGATCCCGGCTTCCTCACCTGGCCGATGATGTAAAAATACTCGGCCATGGGGATGTAAATCATGTCCTTGTCCATGAGGAAGATGTTGGAGATCTGGTCCCTGCCTTTCAGGAGACCCTGAAGGTCGACGCTGATCACGATCTTCCGCTCCCGGGGTGTGCCGGGGTTCTCGGTGCGCACGATCATGGCGCTCTTCCCGGCCTTGTCCGTGGCCACACCCTCGGCCCTGGAAAGCCCGTCCAGCAACCGTTCCTGGGCCTGGAGGGGGAAGCTGCCCGGCGTCTTGACCGCGCCGAGCACCAGATAACGCCTGCTCTTGTATTCGGTCACCATGACCGAGACATGCGCCTCCCGGAGGAACCGGCCCTCGGCCAGTTTCCGGGCGATGATCTTTTCGATCTCCGAGGTGGTCCTGTTGTCTACCTGGATCCTTCCTATCAGGGGAAAGGAGATATAGCCGTCGGCGGATACGCGCACCGCATCCCGGGAGAGGTCCTTTTCCTCATAGACCGTGATGTTCAACACATCATACCCGCCCACCTTGTAGTCCTGTCCCGGCTTCACCCCTTCTTTACGGTATTTGGCGAGGTACTCGTTCACGGTGAAGCGGGGGGTTTCCTGGAGCATGGTACTCAGGCCGGGATCCACCGATTCCTCGCGCGCCCTCTTCATTTCTTCCAGTTTGGCCTTATCTTCCGCCTTCAGGGAGGCGCCGGCACTGTCCTGCACCGTGGTCACCTGCACCACGTCGGATCCGGTGGTGACACAGCCCCCGCTCAACGCGACCAGAACCAGGGCCAGCAATACGCACAATCTTTTACATGGATTCATATTTGCACCCACTCATCATTTTTCCGTTATCCATGGCGGACCTGTCTCTCCGCACTCCTTGCTTCCCCCTCCCAAATGTTTCCGGGCTTCTGTCACACGTGAATCGACTGGGGCAGGATACAGGGAAAGGTCGCGCAAATCAAGATAGGGAACACCCTGGGCGGCAGGGGGTGGAGGTACGCCTTTCGGGCGGCAGAGGAATCAAAGAGAATCGTGCTGGGTCAGGGTGCCCGATTGCACACCCCTTCCTTGCACCTTGTACCCTGTACCTTATGCCTTCTAATAAGCCGCCCGCAGGGTGACCATGAAACGGTTGACCTTGTACTCGTCCGTGTTGTAGTTGGAGTCCTTGCGCATATAATCGTACCCGATGCCCGCGGTCAGCCAGTCCTGGATCGCGTAGTCGAGGCCGACGTTAAACAGATAGTTGTCTTGATCCCTCGGGTTCACCAGCGGCAGATTATACTCATTTTTGCTGTACCCCGCGCCCGCGTTGAGGGTGAACTTGGTGAACAGGATCTGGGTCAGGCCGATCCCGACGCCCGTGTCGTCATAATACTCGTTGGAATCCCCTCCCGTGTCCCGCACGGCCCGGCCGAGCCTGAAGATGAGGGTGGTGGTGGAGGTGGCTTCGTAGCTGACCTGGGTGGCGGCCACCCAGGTATCCCGGTCGTCATACAGGAGACCCCGGGGGTCCAAGGCGTTCTCGTAGCTCTTCCACTGATAGCCCAGGTTCAACTCGCCGCGCCACTTGGCGCCCGTGTCCCAGGTAAGCCCCGCCTCCGCGCGGTGCCATTCGAAATCCGCGTCATTGGATTCGTTCACCCCGAAGCCGGCCGGATGGGTGTAATAGTCGCGGGAGCCGTACAGGTATCGCACGAAGGCCCAGGTCTTGGGCATCACCTTCATCTGCAAACCGAGGCCCCCCTCATTGTAATCGTAGTCCTGGCTGTAGTCCGTCAGCAGATCGTAGTCCTGCTTGTAGTAGTTGTAGTATCCCAGCACCTTGAAACGGTCGCTGAAATTCCAGCCCAGCCTGGTCCTGAGTGCGTTACTCCAGCGGTCGGTCTGGGGTAAGCCCAGTTTGTACTGGTTGTCGGAGCCCAAGGGGTCGGAGGTATCCACATAGGTGTTGTCGATCCCCACGATGAGCCCGGACGGGGCCTGATAGTCCAATCCGAAGAAGGCCCTGTGGTTTTTCCAGTCGTTGTTGTCGTTGTCGTTGTAATAGGCGAGGTCCCCCTGATAGCCCAGCCAGACAGATCCCCTGCCGTCCAGGGTGTAATCGAATAGAATCCCGGGCATGACATGGGTGATCCAGTCCGACTCCTCGAGTTCCGTCGGGTTGTTGGGGATGCCGCTCGCGTAATAGATATTGTCGTTGTACTCCTCTTGAAGGCCCAGGCTAGGGATGATCGTCAACCTGCCCACCTTGAGCTTTCCCCCCTGTTGGGCCTGGGCATCGACGGCGAGACTCAGAAAGAGAATCAGGCTCAAACACAGGGCAAACGGAAGAAGCTTTCTAATCATGACGCGGCTCCTTAACAAGAAGTATGAAGGCTGTAAACTCCACAACGGACCCCCGCCCGTGCGACTCGAGAGCGGCGGGGGTAAAACACGATAAACCCTATGAGCCAGAAGTCGTCGGCGAACTCGCCTCAGATGTTGTCGAGGTCGTAGTTGTGGTCGTGGTTGTCGTCGTTGTCGTTGAGCTTGTCGTCGACGAAGTCGTCGTGGTACTTGTCGGGAACGTGACGCTGACCGTCGTGGTAGGCGGCGGCGCGGTGGTTGTGGGTGAAGGCACCGTGGACAGCCCCGGGACCTGATTCAGTTTCTCCTGGATGAGGGTTTCCGTGGCAGCCAGGGCCTGTCTTGCCGCGTCAGCCACGTTCGGATCCGGGTTGTTCTGCAGCAGTTCGGCCGCGGACTTGACGGCCTCCAGCCCGCTCAGCTCCGCCTGGGCCTGATCCTGGGCATTGCCCGTCTGCCGGGCCCGGTTATAGGCCTGCTGAGCGGCGAGCAGGGCGTTGTAAAGCTGGTTCTTGGTGGCAGCGTCCACGCCGGGATTCTGAAAGACCCCCCTTACGAAATCACCGATGGTGTCTGAATCTCCTGAAATCGAATTCAGAAAATTCTGGATATTGTCGGTTCCGATTTCGCTCTCGGAACCGCGCAGACCGCAGACGGCGGTGGGGGTTTGGAGGTAGTTCTTCCTGGGCGAAGAACCGCTCTTGAACCAGAGCTTGCCCACAAACACGGTCATGCGGCGCACCGCCTGCTTGCTTTTGAAGAGCCACCAGCCGCTTTCCTCTTCCCTCTCCTCGACCATGGTGCTTGTATAGGGGCTCATCTTCATCACGGAGCCGTCCGTGAAGGTGATCTCCGCGTCTCCCTGCTTGGTCTGCACCTTATCTCCTTGGTTGAGGGGCATACCTACCCGGCTGACCGTCAGGAATTCCGTGCCGCTCAGGATGACAACCTCTCCCTTGTACGCGGTGATCCTGGCCATGGGGGCGGATGCTTCCACATGGGGCACAAGGAGCAGCATCATCAGAGACAGTCCAAGAAGAATTAAGGGTTTCCTACATCTGGGATCCATGACTTCCTCCTTCACTCAGGCAAAAAGCATGATGTCATAAAGGCGGACAAAAAGCAGAAATTTTATATAGGAAATGTTCTGAAATTGCAAGACAAATATTGCGCCACGGGGTACGGAGGGTCCGTGTTGCCAATGCGCCTGGGTGACGAAAACGGAGCTTTGTTCCTGGGTCTCGCCACTTGAAGTCAGCCCAGCCGAATGCACTTTCTGGCATTTCGGATCCTGCTGCGTTTCCCCAGGCTTGTCCCCGCCGCTCCCAAAAACAATCCAAGGAGCACCAGCCCCCCGGCCCAGCGCCATCGGGTTCTCCTGAACCAGTTGCCCCCGGAACGCACATGAATGGTGGTCATGCCGATCACGGTCTGGTGGGTCTCTTCCTCGTCATATTCCACAACGCAGAAGACAGGGTACGTGGCCCCCGATAGGGCAGAGAGATTGGCTGCTCGAGATTCCACCGCCATCCTGCGACCCCCGGGTATGGTGTCTTCCCACAATTTTTTTTCCAGGAGGAACTCCCAGGGCAGCAGCAGGGAGGCCTTCACGGCCCGAGGGAGCGCCCCCGTGTTTTCGAGTTGAAATCGCACTGTGCCCCGGTCGGCCATCACGAGCGGTTCCCCACGGGCGAGAAGGTCAGGCGCCTTCTCCTGCTGAACCAGGAAGGTGGTCACCGTGAGGGCGGAGAAGGGGTGTCCGATGGAGTCCTGGAAATGGACCATCACGCTGAGAGGGTGCCTGCCTTTTTGGGGCGATTCGAGGCGGGCTTCAAAGGGAAAGTCGGCGGACCGGGAGACCCCGAGCGTGTGCTCCCCGGGAGGCCTGATCCGTGCACCCGGCAGGGTCAGGTCCACGCGGACCCTGTGGGCCGGAGCGTTGCCCCCGTTGTTGACCCTCACAAAGCCGTAAAGCCTCTCCCCGGTCACGCTCACCGTCACCTGGGTCGTGAGGCTGATGGAGCCGCACTGCGCCGAATCGCTCGGGGCGAGCGCCGAAAGGAGGACGCATAAGGCGAAGAGCCATGGGTATGCGGAACGCCGAACCCCAGCACAAGACTGCGGGACAGATCTCCGCGCGGAGTGATAAGAGGGAAAAGGGTGGAGCACGGCGCGCTTTTCGTGCCCGTGTCCGTGATTCGTTTCCGTTTCGAAGCTCAAAAGCCCTTCCTTCTGTCTCCTAACCCCTAACCCCCTGTTTCACCCTCTTCTTGGAGCCTACTGCCTACTCCCTACTGCTTACTGCCCCCCTTCATCTGCCCCTCCACCCTGCGGGCCCACTCCTTCTCCTGCCGGATGTCCTGCCGGGCGTAGTCGGCCCAAACCGAATAGGGGTCCTCCCGGAGGGCGGTTTCGAAAAGGTGAAGGGCCTGGCGGCTGAGATCCAGGGATTTTTCCAACAGGAGCTTGCCGGATTCGTCTCCGGCCTTCAGACGGCCGATGCCCTGCCCCAGCAGGCGGTCTCTCCCCTGTCTTCGGAGCCTCCCGATCTTGACGTAGGCCTCTGCCACGAAGCGGCTGTAAGGGTATTCCTCCAGGATGGTGCGGTAGATCTTCTCCGCGGACCCGGATTCCCCCAGTTGCTCGCGGCACTGGGCCGTGAATAGCATGCAGTGGATCACGTCCTGGTGATCGTGTCCGGCCCGGTCCTCCACCAGGGGGGCCATGACCTCGATGGCCTTTTCAAAACGGGGCCGGGCCAGGGCGGGTTTTTTGGCCTGGAGCAAATCCATCCCGGTCTTCCACTCGCCGTATCCCCTCACATAGATGCGGACAGGCTCGTTCCGGGCCGCAGCCCCTCCCACAATCAGGAAAGCGGCCGCTCCCAGCACAAGCCACAGCAGGAAGGGCCTCACCTTCTCCGCTGCCCGATCCAAAGCCTGCGGGAGGACGGCATGGCCCAGCCCGCCCAGAGATTTGCGCACCTGCAGGAAGAGCGCCGCGCGCCTTGAAGCCTTTGTGCCTTCGGGTCTGGACGGCAGCCGGAGGAGAGAGGCAATTGCGGATGAGCTCACCCATGCCGCGAGCAGCAGGACCGTTGCCCACGTGATCCCTGTGCCCAGCCAATCCCAGCATGTCCTCC
The DNA here is from genome assembly GCA_016926135.1 of Deltaproteobacteria bacterium. Next base: position 768 of record JAFGPH010000115.1, on the reverse strand, counting down.
CGTAGCTCAGCACCACCTCCGTCTCCCTGGGCACCACCATCATGAGGTGGGGACTCACCGGGTACACCCCCCGCGCCCCATTCACCTTCCAGTTGGGGTAATAAGAGACCTTCACGAGGTGCGGGACCCCAACTCGGTTCGTGGTGAAAGAGATCCTCAGGTGTTCGAGACGGGCCTCAATCCTGAGATCGCTCCGATCCAGGGGCTCCCCGGCCAACGGGGGAAGACCCTGAAGGGAGCCGACCGACTTGTGAAAGACTCGTCGGTCCGCCTCATCCTTCACGTACCCCTCGGGGATCATGAGCTGTTCCAGGTGGTCCCCTGCCTTGTACCAGCGGACGAAGTCCTCAGGCCAGTCTTTACCCCTGAAGAGAATCGGCAGCATTTTTGGCACGTCCACGTAACGTCCGTCGCAGTCCCTGTAGCGGTAAATCGCAATGTCCCCGAAACTTGCTTCCTTCTCGAAACAGGGGGACGTAGCGATGGCCGCCCTTCCCTTGTCCGTCATGAGGATGAGCTGGGACATGTTGTAGAGGTCGAAGTAGGCAGGCAGGGCCTGGGGGTTGAGCCTCGAAAGTACATAGGAGCGGGGCGTTTTCACATCCTTGGAATAGGCGGTCTGGAGAAAGGCCATGAAGCGGGCTGCCTGGCTGGAGGCGTAGTGGATGCCCTCCAGGGTCTGCCTGCCCGAGAATAGGGGCAGGGACTCGAAGACCCGGTCCCCGCCGTAGGCGCCGTAAAGTTCACACTTCTCGTAACCCACCCTCG
>JAFGPH010000618.1 GCA_016926135.1 Deltaproteobacteria bacterium | reverse complement strand
GGGTACAACATCCATCCATCTCAAACAAGGCCACAAAGCCTCAGCTAAAAACAAATCTTTCTGATCTTTGTCGCTCTGTGTTAGAGAATTATTTGGAGTTCATTATTTCGCCATTCGGATTTGTTTCGAGTTTCGTGCTTCGGACTTCGAATTTTGCCTTCCTTTCCAGCCTTCCTTTCTCAACCCTCCTCAAGCCCCAGAGCACGGGCGCCATGAGCAGCAACCCGACCACGAAAAAGGGCATGCCCCCGCTCCGGTGCAGCCAGTGTCCCGTGATGAACGCGGGGTCCACATAGGCGCCGAGGATGGAGAGGGTGACGATCCTGAGGGAATTCTTGAATATGGTGACGGGGATCACAGCCAGGACCAGGACCCCTCTCAGCCATTTGTTGTCAAGAAAGAGCTTCCCGGCCACGACACACGTGATGATGAGGGCGAGACTGGACCGGATGCCGCTGCACTCCTTGGCCACCTCCACGGTCATCCCCGGGAGTGCGAAAACCTGCCCCTCCCTGAAAAAAGGCACCCCGGTCAGGATGAACACGAGGTGCGAGGAGTCGGCCGACAGCCTCTGCAGCAACGTGATGTAAGGGTCGATGATGACCTCGGGCACAGGCACCAGGAAGACCAGGAAGAGCAACGGGAACAGCGCCCGTTTGAAGGCTTGAACACCGTATGCGCACGTGAAGGCCCCCACGACCCAGCACACCAGGCCGAACATCATCAAGGAGAGGTAATCGTTGCGGCTCATCGCCGAGCCCAGGGCCGCGCCGACCCCGAAGCAGAGCAACCCCGCACCGATCAGCACCCCCCCCGGCACCGGAGACCACACTGCATCGGCAAACACCCGTTTTCGAATCATGAACAGGAAATAGAGACTCACGATGGGGATCAGCGGGATGTGGGAGTAAAGTTCACTCTTCCGGGTGAGCGCTGCCACCTCCATCAGGGGGTTCAAGAATAGGGCCAGGGCGACCACTCCCAGGAGCAGGAACAACCCGTGCCTGGATTTGATATTTTCTCTCTCCATGCACATACCGCGATGCGGCCTAGCAGCCGCGGATAAATCCGAATGTTGAATGCCGGTTCCATGATCCCGGAACCCGCTCTTCCACTCTTCCATCATTCCTCTTCCACCCTTCTATCATTCCTCTTCTTCTCCCCTCTTCCCCTGTTCCTTCAACGCCTTCTTATCCACCTTCCCGTTGGGGCTCTTGGGAAGGCTTTCCCGGAACTCCACCCGTTTGGGGACCATGAAGGGTTCCAGATCCTTGCTGCAGTGCTTGACCACGTCCGTCTCAGTGAGTTGCCTCCTGCGCTCAACAACGACAAAGGCAACCACGGCCTGCCCCAGGATGTCATCCGGGACGCCGATCACCGCCGCCTCGATCACACCCTGGATCTCCATCAGCGCATTCTCGATCTCCTTGGGGCTGACCCTCTCCCCCCTGGTTTTGATCATGTCGTCTTTCCGCGCCACAAAGTAGAGAAACCCCTCTTCGTCCCTTTTGAACAGATCGCCGGAATAGAGCAGCGCCTCCCCCCGATACCTGCCGGGGCGGAAAGTCCTGGCCGTTTCCTCGGGGGCATTCCAGTACCCCTGCATGACATTCGAGCCCCTGATAACGAGTTCCCCCACCTCGCCAGGGCGCACTTCTTTCCCATCCTCGCCCAGCACGAACACCTCCTCGTTGGGAATAGCGATGCCCACAGATCCAGGACGCTTCTCCAACTGCTCCGGGGGCAGGTAGGCCACACGTTTACACTCCGTGAGCCCATACATGGAGTAGATTTTCACGTGCGGGAGAAGGGCTTGAAGCTTGCGGATGTAGGCCACAGGCAGTGCAGCAGCCGTGTTCGTGAGGTAACGCAACGAGCTCAGATCGAACTTTGCAAAATTGTCCATCTGCAGCAGGATGGCGACCATGGTCGGCACAATGGGGAACCCCGTGACCCTTTCCTGAACAAGTCGCTCCACGGTCCTGTAGGGATAGGAAAACGACTTCTCGAGAACCACCGTTCCGCCGAAAAGAAATGCCATCAACACCTGGTAAAGACCATAATCAAAAGAGAGCGGAAGGGTGTCCAGAATGATGTCGTCCTGGACATTCCCAAGATACTGAGTAATGCTTCGGGCGGCAGCGACCACGTTACAGTGGGCCGACATCACACCCTTGGGATCGCCGGTGGAGCCGGAGGTGTAAATGATTGTGGCCAGGTCGATATCAATGCAGCGGGGCAAGGCCGCTGAGCTCAAAGCTGAAAGCTCAAAGCTCACAGGAGAAGGCGTTAGGAGCGCTTCGCTTGAGGCGTCAGGAGGGCTTCGCTTGAGGGCAAAGGCGGAGGAAGGTCCGACAACTTCGTCCCAGAGACGGGAACCGATGTTGGAAATGCCATGCTTGGGCAAATCAGAGCTCTTGCCGACCCAGACGATGTTTTGGAGTTCCTCCGCGGCGGTGACACCTTCTCGTACGACAGCAGCCTTACTCCCTTGGGTAATGAGGGCACAGGCGCCGGAATCCTTGAAGATGTAGTTCAGCTTCTTGGGCTTCATCGTGGGGTTGAGCATGACAAAGACCGCGCCGGCCTTCAGGATGCCGAAGAGGGAGATGACCGATTCAGCGGAGTTGTCCAGGAAGATGACGACCCGGCCTCCCCGCGCCACACCCATGCCGGACAGCTCCGAAGCCAGCTTGTCGGCAGCGTCATTGATCTCACGATAGGTCAGGCGTTGATCGCCACAGATCAGGGCTGCCTTGTCCGGCAGACGACGGGCAGAATTCTCTAAGAAGTGATGGACAAGCATGTGAACCTCGTGTGTTTAAGGTTTGATGAGCGCTGCCGCTTGAGGACCGCTTCGCTTGAGGCAACAGCTGAAGTTCTAACTCTCTCTTCCGCCTCAAACCTAAAGTGAAACGCTCCTCAAGCGCAGCGATCCTAACGCCTTATCCACTCCCCAATGCGGCCCTACGGCCGCAACCAAATTCGAATATCGAAAACCCTGGCCCAGACCTGGCTCGTTACGAAGCACTTCCATTGGGGAAAGCAGCCCATTGGGGCCATTCCTTTTATGAAAAGAGCATCGCGCCAGGGCGGGCTCCGCTCGTTTCGTGCACGTGCACGTGGCTCGTCCGTCCTCCGCAGTAGCACTGCTACG
>JAFGPH010000014.1 GCA_016926135.1 Deltaproteobacteria bacterium | reverse complement strand
GTCCAGACCGTGTGCCTTGACAAGACAGGCACCCTCACACGCAACCGGATGACGGTGACCAGGATCTTCTCGGGCATGAGACGGATCGACGTGAGGGACGGCCGTTTTACGGAGGGAAAGGTCAGGGTGAACGCCCTGGACCTGGAGGAACTGCGGCAACTCCTGTGCGTCTGCGTCCTCTGCAACGAGAGCAAGATCAACGGAGCCAGCCCGGACTGTGTCCTGAGAGGTTCTCCCACCGAGAACGCCCTCATCCATGCCGCCATGAGAGCGGGGATCAATGTGGTGGAGCTTCGGCGGAGCTACCCCATGCTCTCCGTGGACCACCGGGCGGAGAACCGCCTCTTCATGACTTCCCTCCACAGGTCGTCCGACCCGGGGCACAGGCTTTATGCCGTGAAGGGAAGCCCGCAGGAGGTGCTCGCCCAGTGCATGTGGCACATGAACAAAGGGGAGAGGGCGCCCCTCACCGAGCTCGAAAGGCTGAAGATCGAGGTGGAAAATGACCGCATGGCCGGTGAGGCCCTGCGGGTGCTCGGGGTGGCCTCTGCAATCCTGGAGGACGGGAAAGGCAAGGCGGATTGTGAGAAGTGGACCTGGCTCGGGCTCGTGGGCATGGAGGACCCCATCCGGGAAGGGGCCGGGGATCTGATCGAGGTCTACCACCGGGCCGGAATCGACACGGTCATGATCACGGGGGACCAAAGCCCGACGGCATTCACCGTGGGGAACCGGCTGAACCTCAGCCGGGGAGAGAACCTGGAGATCCTGGACTCAAGCGCCCTGACCGCGGTTCAACCCGAGGTGCTTCAGGCCCTTGCCCAGAAGGTCCACGTCTATTCCCGGGTGAGCCCGTCCAACAAGCTCCAGATCGTGCAGGCCCTTCAGAGGGTGGGGCGGGTGGTGGCCATGACCGGGGACGGCATCAACGACGGCCCGGCCCTGAAGGCCGCCGACATCGGCATCGCCATGGGGGAGGGCGGAACGGATGTGGCGAGAGAGGTGGCGGACGTGGTGCTGGAGCAGGACGACCTGGAGACCCTCATCGTGGCCGTGCGGGACGGGAGGGCGACCTACGACAACATCAGGAAGTCGGTGCACTTCTTCCTTTCCACCAACTTCACCGAGATCATGGTCATGTTCGCGTCCATGGCCGCCGGGATCGGTTTCCCCCTGAACGTCATGCAGCTTCTCTGGATCAACATCATCTCCGATATTTTCCCCGGCCTGGCCCTCTCCATGGAGGCCCCCGAGCCGGACATCCTGGACCGACCTCCCCGTGACCCGCATCGGCCGCTTCTCTCCGCGGGAGACTACAAGCGCATGACCCTGGAGTCGGCCACCATCAGTGCAGGCGCGCTGGGTGCCTATGCCTACGGCCTGCTGCGTTACGGTATGGGTGCGAGGGCGGGCTCCCTGGCCTTTCACAGCCTCACCGTGGGCCAGTTGCTGCATGCCCTGAGCTGCCGGTCGGAAAAGAGGGGCCTCCTGGAAAGGAACGCCCCGCCGTCCAACCCCTATCTCACGACGGCACTGGCCGGTTCCCTGGGGCTGCAGGCCCTGACAGTCCTGGTTCCGGGGCTGCGTTCTCTCCTGGGACTCACGCCCATCGGCCTCCTGGATGCCGCCGTGACCGGGGCCGGAGCACTCCTGGCCCTCTTTGTGAACGAAGCCACCAAAGGGAAGAAGGTTGAACCATGAGAAAGGAGTTCATGTTTACCTCCGAATCCGTGACCGAGGGGCACCCTGACAAGGTCTGCGACCAGATCAGCGACGCCATCGTGGATCACTTCCTGATGCAGGACCCCTGCGCGCGACTCCGCATCGAGTGCGCCGTCTCCAGCGCCATCGTCTTCATCGCGGGGCACTTCGCCACCAAGGGCAAGGTGGACCTCACCCACGTGGCCCGAAAGGTGATCAAGCAGATCGGCTATGACCAGCAGGACTTCAACTCCAAGACGTGCAGCATTCTGACCGCGCCCCAGGGATCCCCCCCGGACAAGTACTTCGTCTTTGACGAGCACCGTCTCTCCGAAAAGGAGATCGAGAGGATCGCGGTCAAGAGCCAGGCCACGGTGTTCGGTTTTGCCTGCAATCAGACCCCGAACTTCATGCCCCTTCCGATCTGGCTGGCCCGCAGGCTTTGCAGGCAGTTCAGCCAGGTGAGGCTCCGGAAGATCCTCCCCTATCTCATGCCCGACGGGAAGGTCCAGGTGGGGGTCGAGTACCAGGACCGGAAACCCGTCCGCATCCACAGCATCACCATCACGGCGAGCCAGAGGAGCGCGCACGACCCCAGCCAGAAGCAGCTTCAGGAAGACATGAAGGAACAGGTGATCCGTCCGGTCTTTGAGGACCAGGAGATCAAGCCGGACAAGAAGACGAGGGTCTTCATCAATCCCGACGGCCCCTTTTTGGGGGGGCCGACCCACCACTCAGGGCTCACGGGTCGCAAGAACGGTGTGGACACCTATGGTGAATACTGCCGTCACAGCGGAAACGCCCTCAGCGGAAAGGACCCCTCACGGGTCGACCGCATCGGGGCCTATGCGGCCCGCTACGCGGCAAAGAACGTGGTGGCCGCGGGCCTCGCAGGGGAGTGCGAGATCACCCTGAGCTATTCCCTGGGATTGAGCAGGCCGGTGAGCCTTCAGGTGGAGACCTTCGGTACGGGAAAGGCCTCCGAGGGGGAGATCCGGGAGATGGTGAAGAAACACTTCGATTTTCGTCTTGCCGCGATTCTGCGGGATTTGAACCTCAGGCACCTTCCGGCCATGAATCCGGAAGGGTTCTACCAGAAACTGGCAGCCTACGGCCACTTCGGCCGCATGGACATGGAACTCCCCTGGGAAAAGACCGACAAGGCGGAGCTGCTGGCCTGATAGCTTCTGCGGTG
>JAFGPH010000617.1 GCA_016926135.1 Deltaproteobacteria bacterium | reverse complement strand
TTCTGCAGGAAACACAGGCAAATCACGGGATATCGCATCACTGTCATCGGGAGGGATGGACGGGTGCTGGGTGAATCGGACAGAGCCTCGACCGGCATGGAAAACCACGGCAGTCGACCGGAGGTGCAGTCTGCCCTCAAGGGCGGGGTGGGGACGGCCGTCCGCTACAGCGAAACCCTCCGGACGGAAATGCTCTACCTGGCTCTCGCTCTCAAGGACAAGGTTGTGCGACTGGCCCTGCCCATGAAGGAAATGAAGGCATTCAGGAACGAGGTGATGATCTTTTTCGCCCTGGCCCTTTATCTTGCTCCGGCCGCAGCAATCCTTGTCGCCTTCCTGCTTGCCAAGTACGGGATCCATGACAGGGAAAGGCACGGGAAAAGCGCCTGAGGGGAACTGGTACCTGGCATTCTCGGTTTATTCCGCCGAAAAACAACAAGATGCGACATGTTGGGGGTGTCCCCCTCAACTCCTGCGGAACCGTTCCCCTCACGCTATTCTAACGGAAATCTAACACTGGGTGACTATGATTTCCGGAGGGTTCGTGGTAGCATTCGTCCCGAGTCCGGAATCGACCCGATGGACCTCATACTTTTCGGGGAGAGAGGTGGATCAAGTCATGATATCCGAGTACTGTGATCTCAGCGAATTCCTAAATGCCGTCAAGAACCGGGATTACCTGGAGGCCATCTATCTTGCTGATCTGGAGGCTACGGAAGCCGAACGCATCAGGTATAGGAGGAAAAGAAAGGAAGACCGCGAAGAGGCGGCATGCCCCCACTACGCGGACGCCCTGAAGGCGTTCATTTCCTACCTCCGATATGGGATCACCCATCCACGTCTTGCAAAGGAAGACCTGGAGGTCTTCCGGGCCCTTCGCGATCGGCATTTTCAGTCGGAAGAGACGGGCTGAAGCGGCCTCATGCCCGGCGCTGAGACCCCGAACAATGCCTGCAGGGGGCAGCAGTCTCCTGCAGGTCAGGCATCAACCTTTGGTTTTCACCGTGCATGAACCCCGGTAGTAATTTCTTGCCACCCTTGATCCACTGTTCGGCCCCCAGAGGGACACAGGCCCCGTTCTTCATTGGGGCATAGACCACAACACCCTCCATTATTGTCCTTTGTGTTGAAACTCGGTTGGAAACAAGTGAGATCGCCGTCAGGAACAGACTGTCCGGTCCCTCAGTCTCCAACGGTTGGCTGAACTCCACGGAGCATTCAAACCCCTCGTTTCCGCATGCTATCAACGGCAGCGACAGCCGCTGCAACTGCTTCCGGCGCCAGTGTAAGTGCAACATGGCCTGTCTCCGGCACGAGCGTTACCGAAATCTCCTTTCCGGCAGACCGGAATACCTCTGCAAAGCGGTCGGCATAAAACACCTCGTCTTTGTCGCCGGCAACGACAGCGCAGGGACTACGGATCGCCTTGATATCGGCGATGTAGTCCTGGTTTGGACGGAAATTGACCGACATCGCATATGAATACTCCGCCGTCAGAAAAGCCTTTGCGTCTTTATTCAGGGCAAAGCGCGTGACAGGGAGGTCATTCAGTGACCGCAGGCCGATCGCATTGAGCACAGTGAGCGCCATAAATCGCGGAATGCCGACACTTACCCAACCGCTATTGTCTTTGCGGTAGGTGAGGGCATCCTGGCTGATGAAAGGCGAGAGCAGGAGGTAGCTCTGAAAGAGCCTTTGGCGGTTGCTGCCCGCAACGCGCAGGACAAAGCCACCGCCCGAGGAGAAGCCTGCCAAGCACCTGGGTCTTGCCGGGGCCACATTCCGCACGAAGTCCTCCAAATCATCCTCGAGTTGACCGATATAGCGGATGCGACCCCTGGTACCGGATGCACCATGGCCCCGAACGTCAAGCGCATAGACATCATAGCCTGCACGCGAGAAGGACCTGGCCATGACGTGCATGCTGTTGCTGCTGGCGGAAGACCCATGAATCAAGACAACGCTGCCCACGGCAGGGCCGGGGTGAGCAGGGTAAGCCCGCAGTGAAAGGCTCTCCCCGTCGCGCGTTGCATAGTGCGACAGAGGCGGCAGACCGGAGAAGTCAACGTCCATGAATGCATCATTGATGGTTGCCATCGGTACCGGTGTACCGGGACCGCCAAAGATGACAGCCAATCCGAGCGCTGCAACTCCAAGTCCGAGCACGATGGCTGTGCTGAGGAAAAGGCCCTTCATATGGACCGGATATAGCTGTCCTTGACAGACTCCTGCAATCACTTGTCCCGAACCAACGTATTGACGTCTCGCGTGTCCCCATCGAACTGACAAAAAGGCTGCCCCAGCCTTCCAACAGGAAGAGGTTCAACTCCTAGCCTCCCCATGTTATAGCCGCATGAGGCGAAAGTTAGATTCTCGTGAAGACCTGCTTTGTCGCCGCGATGCTTCACGGGGTGCCGATTAACGGATTTCTATCCTGCCTGTAATCATTTCCTAAAAAGAGGCCTCCATCACTGAGGCATGGGCAACCAAACCCACAGGCAGTGCGATCGGAGGCCCAAAGGGGCGTTCATCGGCAGCCGCCTCTCATCGGGGACATGCTTGTAAGGTGATGACTTTAGGGAGGGAATAGGATGAAGACAGGCAGCGGGAACTGGGGCGGGGAAGGAAATTCCATCCGGGATCAACTCACCGGCATTCTGGCCGGACTCTCCGGAAAGATCCGAGATTGTGTTGGTCCCACCTGCTCGATCGACATGCAGCCGGACACCTTGGACGTGGCGGCTGCTTATCGGGACCGGGAAATGAGACTGAGACTGCTGGAGAAGAAGAGCGACCTCTTTCAAGAAATTCTGGAGGCCCTTCATCGGATGGAAACAGGGAGTTACGGCACCTGCGAGAACTGCGGAGAGGAGATCGGCCTGGCTCGATTGAGAGCTTCTCCCACGACCGCACTGTGCCTCGACTGCAAGAAAGAACAGGAACAGGTTCTCAGGAATCGGGAGCTTTCCTTCAGGACGGTCTCTTCCCTTCCGGCTTGATGACGCCTCCTGTCGCCAAGATCCTTGAGGGGACTTTCCTTTCAAAAAGAAACCCGGACCGACGATGAATCGATCCGGGTTCCCTGGCGCTTTTTCTCAGGCCCTATTTCCCGGTCTTCTTGTTGTAGAGCTTGATGATCTGGTCGGTGATGTCAATGGACTCATCCACGCTCACCGCGGACTTGGTTTCCAGGATCAGGGTGTACTTCTCTTCCTTGGTGAAGGCCTGCACGATCTGGGCGATCTCCTGAAGAATCTGCCGGGTGAGTTCCGCATTCTTCTTGTTGATCTCCTCTTCCAGGTCGCTCTTGAGCCGCTGGAGTTCCTTGATCTCCCTGGCCAGTTCATCCGTCAACTTCCTGGCCTTTGGATCCGCCGAGGAACCCCTCGCCTGTCTTACCTCTTCCTCCAAGGCCTTCACCTTTGCCTGTTTCTCCTGGAACTGGCCATTCTTCGCCTTCAGGTCCGCCAGAATGAGGGCCCTGGCGTCCTTTGCCGGCCTGGATTCCCTCATGATCCTTTCCGTATCGATCACCCCCAGCTTCACCGCAGCCGCCGTGGCCTCGCCGGGTGAAAGAATAAAAAAACCGGCACACACACCTATCAACCAAAGCAAATGCATCATCTCTGCACCCCCTTGTTGAACAATGGAGTAGTGGAGTGATGGCGTATCGGGGCATGGGTCTTGACAGGATTCCCATCACTCCACCCCTCCAGCACCTTAACGTCCTATCCTGCGGGCTTGTAGGCATGGACCTGAAGAGTCACCTTGAGAGACCTCTCCGGTCCTTTCCGAGACCCCTGGATCCTGACGCGGCCGATGTGGAGGGGCCTTGCGCTCCTCTCGATCCGCTCCAGGAAACGCACCAGTTCCCGGGTGGTGAGGCCGTCCATCCGCATCTCCATGCCCTCCGTTTGCAGGCCCCCTTCCTCCCGGGAGGAGACGGGCTGAAGAGACTGGATCTTCGTTCCGATCCCCGTCTCCTTCAGGACATCCTCCAGGAAACCCAGCAGAGAGAAATCCCTCCCCCCGTCCTGGAGACCCTTCTGCGCCTCGGACTTGGCCGTGCGGAAAGCCGCCCACTTCTCAGAGAGGGCTTTCATTTCCGCCAGTTCGACCTGCTTTCGGCCGATGAGACCCGGCAGGATGCGGGACCTGGACAGGGCAGGGGAGAGGGCGAAGAGATAGAAGGCCGTGGAAAGCACGAGCACGGCCCCTAACCCGGCAAAAGCCTTTCCTCTCCCGCTCAGTCGAATCATTTCATCTCCAGGATGATGTGGTACTTGACGACCTTGGACTCCTTGTCCAGCTTGGCGCTTCCCAGCTTGACCGTCTCGAAGACGCCAGCCTCGGCAAGCCGCGTTTTTAGCGTGTCCAACACCTGGAACGAACCGATGGAACCCTCCAGGATCACCCTCTTCCCTTCCACGGAGAGGCCCTCCAGCAGGGCCCGGGGATGGGCCGAAATCGTCTCGGTCAGGATGAGAAGAAGGTCCAGCAGGCTGCCCCTGGAAGTCACGCTGTGCAGCCAGGGCTGTCGCGCGGTTTCATCGGCCAGTTTCTGCCTCATCTGGACCAGTTCCTGGCCCTTGACCACGTGGGCCATATCCGGGAATGTGCGCCGCAGGGTCCGGGTCATCTCACTCCTCAGGGAGGCGTGGTGTGCCTCCTGCTTGTGAAGGCGAACGTAGGTGTCCGCCGATAGGAGGGCGGCCAGAAGAAAGGCCGCGGTGAAGGCAAAGGAGATGTGTCTCCTCATGCCTTCAGGGCTCTTCGGCCGGAATTCCCCCTTGAGGAGGTTGATGGACTTCAGGGGCCGGCGGGAGGCACAGACGGCCAGCGCCAAGGCCACGGAGAGGCGTAGCTGGAGGTCGTCGTCCATCCTGCCCAAGGAATGCCTCACCCCTTCGAAGGGTCGCCACAGGGAGGCCCGGATACCGGTGGCCCCCGCGACGGCAGCTTCGGGCGCCTCCCCGGTTAGTCCACCCCCCGTGAGAAGGATCTGCGACGGCGGTTGACCCGGCCTCCTCAGGTCATAGAGCCTGAGGGTGTCCACGAGGCCCTCAGCGTGGTCCGGGCCCCTGGGCAGGATACGGATGAAATCCAGCCTGTGGCGGCGAACCACCTGGAAGATCCGGCCGTGTTCATGGACGTGGAGTATGGCCACAGGTTCCTCAGACCCGTCGGGGGTTGTTTGGAATAGGGCGTGAAAGGCCAGGTCATCCAGGGTGACCCCCTCCGTATGGAGACCCGCGCCGGAGACGACTTCGAGATGTCCGACCAGACGTTCCTTGGGCACGCCGAAGGCGAGCACCGGCTCCTGCGGGGAAAAATCCGTGTAGCCCACCACCATGTCCTCCACGGGTTGGGGGATGTGGGGCTCCAGTTGATAGGCGATGACGCTGTCCAGCATCTTGCGGCTCGCCACGGGGAGGGGAATCTCCCGAAAGACAGCCGCAGAGGCGGGAAGCGAGGTGACGATACCCTCCGGTCTCAGGTCGTGTTCCGAGAAAAACGCGACGAGGACTTGCCGGAGATCTTCGCCCTCCCGGACTGACGTGGAGGCGATTTTCTCGATCTCCGGCCCCCGGCCTCTATTCCGGAGCTGAACCGCACCCAGGAAATCCTCCCGGATATCCAGCCCCACCCACACCCTGGCGGAAAGGATGTCTCTCAGGCGCGTGGGCATGTTCACCTGACCTGCCAGTAGGTGAGAACCATCCTGTCCTTCTCCCTCACCGCCAGGGCCTTGACGCGCGATTGAGCCCCCTGGCAGCGACCCGTGAACTCCAGGCAGAAGGCGGTGGCCTTCACCGTGAGGAGGCCCTTGATCTCCTCGAACAGGGACTCCTCCATGCCCGGGATCTTCAGGAGGTCCTCCACCTTCTCGAAATCCTGGTTTTGCCTATACTCCACGATGGCCTCCACCATGGGGACATCCATTCCCTCGCTCAGGCTCATGAGAATCTCGGGCGGGGCGGTGTTGAGGTTGATGCGACCGTCCGAGGAAATGGTGAGGTAGTCCAGGAGCCTTCTCTCAAGCCCCACCCCGAACTGTTCGACATCTTTGATCCCTTTGACAAGGAACACCTGCCCGATGGTCTGAAAAGGGCCGTTGGCGCAAGAGTAAGGCTCTTCCAGGGTGCGGTAGTAAGGCTCCTCCGCTCCCTCCGGTCGCTCGTCGGAGTCATGGTCGAGCCAGTCCATGAGGGGCCCTGCCAGGGTTTCCTTCAGGCCCAGGTGCAGGAAAAGCCTCTGAAGCTGCTTCTCCCTCGTCTCGTCCGGGACCCCTTCGCTGGTCACGAGCAGGTGGAGCGGGAATTTGGCATTCTCGTCCGTCACCCTGCCGGAGAGGGTCATCCCCTCTTCCTCTTCATCGCCCCCGAGCCGGCCCTCAAAGCGGCTCCAGTCCTCTTTGAGGGTATCGGCCTCGTTCTCCCTGTCCAGGTCCAGGAGGCTCAGACCGACATGAACCGCCGATGCGGCGAGTCGGTAGGCCCTCTGTTCGTCACGCCAGTAACCGGCGAGGTCCAGTTCGATCACGGAGTCCTCGGAAAATCCAAGGGTGAGCCCGGTGAGGAGCGTGATCACCAGGAGAGCCATGGCAAGGGCCGTGCCCCTTTCCCTGCAGGGAAGAGCCCTCATCCGGCGGCTCAACCCTCCCCCCGGATCTTCCCGGCCAGGGCAAGGTGGATGGTCGTGACAAAAACGTGCTCCTTGCCCAGCCCGTCCATCAGGGCAAGCCGTATCCTCACGAGCGACGGCAGGCCCTGACCTTTCCCGGCCGTAAGGGTATTCCAGGTTTCATGTTCCCGGCCCTCGTTGTCGTAGAACGCGAGGTCGAAGCCGGTCACTCCCCTGGTGAGTTCCTGGGAATGCCCTCCCTCGGTAAGGTCTTCGTCCGGGATCGGATCATCCCTTCTGATGAGGGTAAGCCCTTCACCGTCCGGGTCTTCTTCCACCCTGTAGCCCACCTCGCAGAGATCGGTCGGCACATTCCCCGGGACAAGTGCGAGGTGGGTGAGAGTGGTGAAGTCCAACCGATGCTCATCCCCGATCAGGCCCAGTGCCGCCCCGGTGGAAGAGACTTGTCTCCCCGGGAAGGCCGATTCCAGATCCTTCTGCATGCGGTCCAGCACGATCCTGGCCACCTGCTGGACACGGCCTCGGTGCTCCACGAGCTGGATTGCTTCGACCTGGGATGTGTATGCGCTGTAAAGGCTGACGAGGACAACGGCCAGGATGCCCACCGAGACCAGCACCTCGATCAGGGTGAAACCCTTCAACGTGTCGGTCTGTAGAGAAAGATCTCGGTCCACAGGTCCCTCCGGAGATGATCTCCATGGAAGAGGACTCCCACACGTGCCCTGAAGAGGTTCGGAACACCGGGCACCTCGGTGACTTCCTCCTCGTAGGAGAAGCCGGCCGCCTCCTCTTCAAGGTCCCCTGACTCACTTCCCGGACTGGGTGCCTCCCTGGACTGGAGCCTGCCCACCCGGTCCTGGAGCAGGCACTGGGCCGTGGTCAGAAAACGGGCCTCGGACTGGAGGTCGAGGTTCCGGCCCTGGAGGCTGAAGACGGCCATGAGGGCCACCGTCATGATGCCCATGGCGATGAGCACCTCCAGGAGGGTAAAGCCTCTCTCACGCCCTGATGCGGTCCACATAGCAATCGTGAATCCTAACCTGACCCGTGATGGGGTTGATCTCCAGGGTGTGAACCGCCTGTGCCCGGTTCCTAAGATGGATGAATGCGCTCTCCACACACCCGTTGGCAAAGAAGCGGATGTCGACCTCACCCTCCTGAACCTTCCCCCCGCTCAGGAGCACCACGTCCACCAGTTCCACGCCTTCGGGCATCTCCCGCTTTGCCGACCCTTCGAACCCGACCGGGAATGCCGTCCATCCGGTGGAGTCGTCTTCGCCGATTTCCTTTTCCACGGGGTAGAAGCAGTTCTCGTCCAGATTGAAACGGAGGACCTGCTCCACCCGGCTGTGGGCGGCCCTTCCTCGCAGCCTGGCGATCTCTCCGATGATCTCGCGGCTGGCCCGCCTCAGGTCGCCTCCGGTGAAGAGCCCCTCCAGCCTTAGGGTCAGCAGGGTGGAGAACAGCCCCAGAATGAGGAGGACGAGGAGAAGCTCGAAAAAGGAAAACCCGCGGGGGTCAGCCTTTCTGCTGTGCCCAGTTCGTGACATCGGCGTTTTCCCCCTCCCCACCGGCTTCCCCGTCCGCGCCGTGTGACCACAGGTCGAAGTCGCGGTTGTGAACCCCGGGACTCAGGTAGAGGTAATCGTTCTCCCAGGGATCCTTGGGGACCACCCCTTTCTCCAGATAACCTCCCTCGCGCCAGCTCTTGGGGATGCGGCCCACGGCGGGTTTCTCCACCAGGGCCTTGAGTCCCTGCTCGGTGGCGGGATAGAAGGCGTTGTCCAGTTTGTAGAGCTTGAGGGCGTTCTCCAAAGTCTGGATGTCCAGCCGGGCCTTCATGGTCCTGGCCTCGCCGGGCCGGTCCATGAGGCGGATGGCCACCATGCTGGCCAGGATCCCAAGGATGGTGATGACGATCAGGATTTCGATCAGGGTGAAGCCTGCTCGGCGACGGAGTTGCCCCACCACTTTGTTTCCATTCGTGTTCATGTGTCCCTCTCTCCCTTGCGGTTGTCAGTAAAGACCGATGGCCCTTGCATCCCGCACCCCGAACCCTGAACCCCCACCGCAAGAAGCAGGTGTCCGGTTTCAGGTGTCGGGAATGAGGTTTTCTTGACCCCGGACCTCTGGACCCTGGACCTTGGACCTCTGTCACTTGATTCCCTTGGTCATGTCGAATATGGGCACCAGGACGGCCATCACGATGAACCCCACGATCAGGCCCATCGCCAGGATGACCAGGGGTTCCATGATGGAGGTGAGGGAGCCCATGGCCGTCTCCACATCATCCTCATAGACCTCTGCGGCCCTGGTCAGCATCTCCTCCATCTCACCGCTCTGCTCCCCCGCCCTCACCAGTTGCACCACCAGGGGCGGAAAAAGGGCCCTCTTGCGCAGCGGGTCTGAGAAGCTGGCGCCTTCCGCCACCAGCCTTTCGGTCTCTTCCATCACGGATTCCATGACCCGGTTCCCCATGGAGGCCCTGGCAATCCCGATGGCCTGGACCAGGGGGACGCCGCTCCTGAGCAGGATGGAAAGGGTCCGGGTGAAGCGGGCAATGACCGCCTTGTGGTGGATCTTCCCCAGCACGGGAGCGGCCAGGCGCAGGCGATGCCATAGGTTCCGGCCCTTCTCGGTCCGGATGCCCACCGCGCAAAGACCGATCAGGAGCGCGACCCCGGCCAACAGCAGCCACCAGTACTGGCTGATCCCCTGGGTTATCCAGATGAGGGCCCGGGTGGACCAGGGGAGTGCGAGTTTCATCCCTTTGAAGATGGTGATCACCTTGGGCATGACGAAGGACATGAGAAAGAGGAGGATGACCGAGCTGATGAAAAGCAGAAAGATCGGGTAGGTCATGGCAGACTCGATTTTCTTCTTCAGCTTCAGCCTCTTTTCCGAGAAATCCGCGAGCCGCTTCAGGATCAGATCTAGGGCGCCTCCGGCCTCCGCCGCCCTGACCATGTTCATATGAATAGGGCTGAAGACCTGGGGGTGGCCGGCCATGGCCCGGGACAGGGCCTCGCCCTCCACCACCTTTTCCCGGATCTGGGTGAAGACCCTTTTCAGGGAAGCATTCTCCGTCTGCTCGATCAGCCCTGCGAGGCAATCCACCAGGGGGAGACCTGAGGAAACCAGGGTGGCAAGCTGGCGGAGCGAGGTGCTCACCTCCACCGGGTTGATGCCCCTCCATCGGACAAGCCTTCCCAGAGGTGTGGTCTTTTCAGGCCTTTCGACCTCTGTGACCGCCACGGGGAAGATCAGATCCTGGCTGAGCTTCAGCCTTGCCGCCGAGGCCCCTTCGGCGGTGATCAATCCCTTGACTTTCTTTCCCTTCCGGTCAACGGCCCTGTATTCGAAAACGGGCATGGATCACTCGGGTTCCAGGTCCAGGGTCCAAGGTCCAGGGTCCAGGGTCGAAAAGACCCTTGGACCGGCGGAGCCGCATGAACCTTTGGACCTTCCCCGACCTACTTTCCCCACATTTTGCGGCCATAGGCCTACATTGGGAGTACCGGAGTAATGGAGCGGTGGAGTGCTGGGGGAAAATCCCTGGAATCTGCCTTCGCTTCTTTCTTCTACCATCCCTCCATCACTCCAGTACTCCATCTTCGTATTCATTCTTGAGTCACCCGCATCACCTCATCCAGGGTGGTCTCCCCCGATTCCACCTTCATCAGGCCCTCCCGAAAGAGGGTGGTCATGCCCTTGCCGATCGCGGCCTCCCGGATGGTGACCGCGTCG
>JAFGPH010000616.1 GCA_016926135.1 Deltaproteobacteria bacterium | reverse complement strand
GCGAATTATGGGGCATTTGAAACAAGGCGATTTTGATATAGGAACATCAACCATCGATCAGTGGCGACGATGCGATGCGCAGAAATAATTCAATCGTATATAGAGTATTGGGAGATCATCCTGTGAGAGTGGCTAAAATGCGAGCGTGTTAAAATAAAACAAGCAATATACTATATACGTTATATACACAAAATAACTTGAGCGCCAATGAATACAGGTGTATTTATGTGAACCATGGAAACGAGAAAAGGACGGGGAAGACCGAAACTCGGTGGGATGCGCATCGTTCTTCATCTGACGCCAGATCTGGTCGATGCGTTGGCTGAAGCCAAGGAACGCAATCCTCGCATCAGCCGGACCGAACTGATCCGTATGTCCATCGAGGCCATGTTCGTCGCGAACAAGCGTCGGAATTCCGACCGGAAGAAACAGATCCTGAAGTAGTTGAAAAAGTGCCTACCAGGGGCTTTGTGAAAGGCCTGGAAGACAGAGTCGATTATGAAGGCCATTACGACAATGAAGGACGAAGCAAATGCCTAGGGGAGCCCTCTCCCCGGCACCCTCCAGGCATGACCTGGAATTAGAACCTTGTGATATCGAGATCCTCGCTTATATCCAGTCCAATAAGTTCATCACCACCCGTCTTTTTCATAAGAGATTTCTGCCCAACAAGTCCTATATGACAGCCTGCACCCACCTGAAGGATCTTGTGGATAGGGGATTGCTCCTCAAGACCCAAAAACTTCCCTGTGAGGACACGTTCTTCTATTTAACCCGTCCAGCCATCCGCCAGCTCTATGCCCTGGCCCGCATCCTTGTCTCCCGTGAGGTCAGATCCCCCCACATCAACATTTATGAGAGAGAGCACGACAAGAGGGTCATCCAGATGAGGATCCAGATCGAGGCGGAATCGGCTTTGGCCAACCTGACCTGGCTTTCGGACTATGAGATGAGGTGCGGCCTCAAGATGGACTGGAAGAAAGCCCTCCAGGAGGGGCGGGGCTGGGACCTATCCAAGGCCAAACTCCACCGTTTCCATCACCGGACCCCGGATGGGTACTTTGAGGCGACCATCGAAGGTGCATCCTACACCTTCGTCCTGGAATATGAGCATACCCCCTATAAGCGGGAGAAGATGGCGGCCATGGTCCTAAACCTGAACTACAACTTCCCAGGCGTGGTGAAACTGATCGTCAGCCGGGATAAGGACCACGCTATCCGGATGGCTCGTGGATTGGTGGGTTATCTGAGGGCAAACCCCAGGGAGCTACCCCTGTGGGCATTCTCGTTTTATCAGAAAGTCGCCAATCTACCCTTTACGCGAGTCCCTTGGGCGACCCTGGAGGGCAAGTATCTACCCTTTGTGAAGGATCCCATCATGACGAAAGACAGACCGGAAGCGGATTCGGACGAGGTGAACTCATGAGCAAGAAGGGGGTGAAAGGCTTTATACGGAACTTGAACCAGCTTAAAGGGGAAAACGAAGGAAATGCCCGCATTGGGGCGGTAAAAGGCTGTGCCGCGACGCCAGCCCCCACTCTCCCTGTATCAAGTCATTACAGGAATTCGAGAGTGGGGGCTGGCCTCTTGGCCAGCCAGATATGCCCCAATGCGGGTATGGATTTATCAGTTAGTAGTAAGTCAACAGCGCGGAAAACCCCCCGACCTGTCCCGGCCGGGACAGGTTTTCAATGCGGGGTTTTCCGCACCTTTCCCCGAAGGAAGCCCCAGCTTTCGCCGGGTCTTAATTATTTGAGTTTTCAGCCGGAGGCATAGTCATGGACGAACGACGGAGATCAGAACGCAGGCAGCACGACCAGCTCCTGACCGACAAGGAAGTGGCCGACCTGGCCAAGGTTCCTGCGGATACGGTCAAATATTGGAGACGCACCGGCGTCCTTCCTTATGTCAGACTCGGGAAACATCCAAGGGTTTGGTTATCCGTCTTTCAGAAGGCCTTCCAAAAGCCCGTAGGGCTATCCTCTTTGGAAATTTCAGGTTCTCATGTAGAATACGTGCCGCTGAGGGCGTTAGGAGGGCAGCATGGGAAAGCCTAACGCTAACGGGCTCCCCGAGCATCTTCGCAGGGATGCCAAGGGACTCTACATCGACTATTTCGTGCAGGAAGGGGGTTTCAGGAAGCGCAAGCGTGTCCGCTTAGGCCAGGTCCCGGTGGTACAAGCCAAAAGGATCCTGGCTACTCACATGCAGGCCATCTTGGAGAACCGGTTCTTGGCCCCTCAAAGGCCGAAGACCACCTTCAACGAGGCCGCGCAGTCGTTCCTGGAGTACTCCCGGTCCAGGAAGAAGAGCAGTCTGAGGGACGGCCAGTTGGTGGCCCATCTCTCGGCCTTCTTCGGGGACAGGCCGCTGGAAAGCCTGACGCTCAACATGGTGGAAAGCTATGTGGGCCAAAGAAGGCGGCAACGAGAGGGCATCAAGGACGCGACCCTGAACCGGGAGATCGCCTGCCTCAAGACCATCGTAAACAGGGCGGTTTTGAACCGGCAGATCGACCGGAACCCCATCGAAGGAGTACAGCTTTTCAAGGAGACGCCCAGGACACGGACGCTCTCCCCCGATGAATACCAGCGTCTGTTGGATAACTGCTCGGTGCATCTGAAGCCGATGGTGCGCCTGGCCTATGTGACGGCGATGAGGCGGGGTGAGATCGTGGGTTTGAGGTGGGTCCAGGTGGACCTGAGCAACAGGGTCATCCACCTGGAAGCAACCTCCACCAAGACCCAGGAAAAGCGGGAAGTGCCCCTGGACGATGCGTTGGTGGCGATGCTTCGGCAGGTCCCGAAGACGCTTGGCAGTCCCCATGTTTTTACGTACCGGGGCAAGCATATGAGGGATATCAAGAAGGCTTTCAACATGGCGTGTGCCAGGGCCGGGATCAAGGATTTCAGGTTCCACGACCTGAGGCACTGTGCCATCACGAACCTTCGGAAAGCCGGGGTTCCGGACAACGTCATCATGAGCATCAGCGGCCACAAGACGGCCGCCATGTTCAGACGCTACGACTCCGTGGACCGTTCGGACCGTCACCGTGCCTTGCAGCAACTCGGTGAGTATGATACGGATATGACACGGACGGATCTTCGGGTCGATCTTCAAAAGAGCGTCGTGTGATTTTTGTTGTAGATGAAGGATTAATTGACGACTGCCAAGGTAGCTCAGCTGGTAGAGCAGCGGAATGAAAATCCGCGTGTCGCCGGTTCAAGTCCGGCCCTCGGCACCATTCGATGCGCCCGGGACCCCGAAAGGGTCCCGGGCTTACTCATGGCAGGCCACTCATGCGCCTCGGCCTCGAAAGGGCCGGGGCTTTTTCGTATGCAGAGGGACATCCCGAATCGGGCTTCCCGCTTTCGTTTTTACGATGCCTTTGACATAATACGGAACGGTATCACATCATCCACCCTGACCAAGGCGGCCCGATGACCGACGAAATATCCAAGGACATCCTGAAATCCTGCGATATCCGCGGTATTTATCCCTCCCCGCTCGGGGAGTCCCAGGCCCAACTCGTGGGTTCCGCGGTGGGCACCCTGCTCAAGTCCCTGCCGGAGAAGAACATCAAGGCCGTCGTGGGCGGCGAT
>JAFGPH010000114.1 GCA_016926135.1 Deltaproteobacteria bacterium | reverse complement strand
GATGGAGATGGTGAGCGGCCCTCTGAGGCTCAAGTCCGCCTCCCTGGGCGGAGGGGTGCAGATGGCCCAGGACTACGGCAAGCAATTAGGAAAGAAAATGAAGTGATAGGTAGAAAGGAGGATGACCATGACGACACCCCGCCACTGCCCAGGTTTTGAGTCCTTCAAGAGCCTGAAGTCTTTCACCTGCAAGTGTCCCGAATGCGGGAAAGAAAAGGAGATTTTTTCGGACGAGTTCGACAGGAAGCACACCTGTTCCGGGTGCGGCAAGGAGATCGACTTCACGAAGTGCTCATTAGAGGTATCGGCCTAGCCAGGAAGCACGGGGAGGCCCCGGGAGATGCGTCTTCAAGGGTTTTCCCGTGAACACAGGGATCCACCATGAAAAAATTCCTGTATGAGATCACCAAGCACCCAAGCGATGAGTTCACCCATCTCGTCTATTTTTGCACGGAACAGGGGGAATGTTCCCTGAACCAGATTTCACCGGACCAGATTGGAAGACTGGCGGACGTCCTGAACCAAAAGGGAAAGGATGGCTGGGAACTGGTTCAGTTGGTTTTCGGGCAGGAAGGGATTGTGGCCTTTTGGAAAAGGGAACTCGCGTAGTGTTTTCTAGGTTCATCAGGAATTGTTGCTCATCACCACGAAGGTGAGAAGTATATCCCGCGAAGGAGGAGAATGAATGGAAAAGGAAAAGGATAAGCCTAAGGAGAAGGAAACCAAGAAACTCAAGATCAGCGATGTCACGATTTGCGACGCAACAGCCCAGATGCTCAGAAAGGCGGAGAGAGACGGCGTAGAGACCGCCTTTCACCGGGCGGCCGACATGAAGCCGTGTCCGATCGGTGCGGACTCTGCGTGCTGCAAGCACTGCTCCATGGGCCCCTGCAGGCTCAGTTCCAAGGATCCCTACGCCAAGGTGGGCGTCTGCGGCGCGACCATTGACACCATCCAGGCGAGGAACTTTGCCAGGATGGTCGCCAGTGGAGCAGCAGCCCATACCGACCACGGCATGAGCATGCTGGATATCTTCAGGGAGGTCGTCAACGGCCAGATCAAGGATTACAAGATCAAGGACGTGGCCAAGCTGGAGCTGGTGGCCCAGGAACTGGGGATCCCCACGGAGGACCGGGAAGTCAAGGATATAGCCACGGATCTCTACAAGGAGCTGGAGCGGACCTACACCCAGGTGGAGGGGGAGATTCCCTTTACCAAGAGGGTCCCTGCCAAGACTTTGGAGACCTGGCGCAAAAACGGTGTTGTCCCCCGAGGGGCCATGCGGGAGATCATGGAGATCATGCACCGGACCCATATGGGTGTGGACCAGCATTACGAAAACATCACCAAGCAGTGCACGCGGACGGCCCTGGGTGACGGGTGGGGCGGGTCCATGGTGGCGACCGAGATTTCCGACATCCTTTATGGGACCCCGACGCCGGTCAGGGTCGAGGTGGACATGGGGTGCCTGAAGGAAGATCACGTCAATGTCATTATCCACGGCCATGAGCCGAATCTCTTCGAGTCCATGCTGGACTCGGTCAATGACCCGGGTCTGATCCAGGCGGCCAAGGAGGCCGGCGCCAAGGGCATCAATCTCCTGGGCATGTGCTGTTCAGGGGCCGAAATGATGTCCCGGCACGGGGTTCCCCATGCAGGGAACTTCATGTCTACCGAGGCGATTCTGATCACCGGGGCGGTGGATGCCATGGGCGTGGATGTGCAGTGCATCAAGCAGGGCCTGGGCAAGGTGGCCGAGTGTTACGGGACAAAGCTCTTTACCACAAACCCGCGCTGTCACATTGAGGGTGTCGAGCATATTGAATTCGAAGACCACCATCCGCGGGAGTGTACGGATGCGATTGTGGAGAACGCCATCGTCCGATTCAAGAACCGTTCGTTGCCCATCGAGATCCCCAGGATCAAGACCATGGGGATCCACGGTTTCTCCCACGAATACATCAACTACATGCTGGGTGGCACCTTCCGGTCTTCCTACACACCCCTCAACGACAACATCATTAACGGCAGGATCAGGGGCGTCGCGGGTGTTGTAGGGTGCACGAACCCCAGGGTCAAGCATGATTACGTGCACGTGGAACTGGTGAAAGAGCTGATCCGAAACGACATCCTCGTCGTCCAGACCGGCTGTTCCCAGATCTCCCTTGCCAAGGCAGGGCTTTACACGCCGGAGGCGGCCCACCTGGCCGGCGCCGGGCTTCGGGAGGTCTGCGAGACGGTAGGCATGCCCCCTGTGCTGGGCGTGGGTTCCTGTGTGGACAACAGCCGCATACTCATTGCTTGCGCTGAAATGGTGCGCGTGGGCGGACTCGGCAACTCCATCGCCGATCTGCCGGTTGCGGGAGCCGCCCCGGAGTGGATGAGCGAGAAGGCCATTTCCATCGGTCACTATTTCGTGGGGTCGGGCGTCTATACGGTCTTCGGGGTCACCTTCCCCATCATCGAGGGAACCAAGTTCCACCAGCTCCTGTTCGACGGGCTGGAATCCTTGGGATTCGGAATGTGGGGCTTTGCAGTAGATCCCCATGAAATGGCCCAACTGATGATCGCCCACATCGACAAGAAGCGCAAGGCCCTGGGGCTTGACAAGGCCCGCGAGAGGGTCCTCATGGATATGGCGGACAGGCAAAAGCTGGAGGCCACGGCGTAATCGTCGGACCCCTTTGCTGCGGAAAAACAGGGAGGGGAGGGAATTTCCCCTCCCCTCTCATGTGCGTTTTGGGTCAACCGATGAGGAGATCTTTGACAGCTCGTAAACGCGCATGACCAGGTTACTACTTCTCGCGACCCCCAAGGATGAAAATCCCCCTCTCCACCCAAGTGGGGGGAGAGGGTCGGGGTGAGGGGGGTGTGTTTTCACGGCAAAAAAGCCGTCAACTTTGAGACATCCATTCGGATGGAGAGGAGGAGAATACTGTGGAAAAGTACGTATGCTCGGTTTGTGGTTATGTGTATGATCCTACCAATGGGGATCCGGATAACGGCGTAGCCCCCGGGACGCCCTTTGACCAGGTCCCGGATACCTGGACGTGCCCTGTGTGCGGTGCATCCAAGGACCAGTTCGAGATAGAGGTCTGATCGCAGGGAAGGAGAGGAAGGTCGCATGAAGCCGTTGGAAATCGCAAAAGACATCTACTGGGTGGGCGCGATTGACTGGAACATCCGGGACTTTCATGGCTACTCCACGTACGAGGGAAGCACCTATAACGCCTATCTCATCTTGGACGAGAAGATCACCCTCATTGACGCGGTAAAGAAGGAGTTTGCCGACAGGTTGATCGACAATATTGCTGAGATCGTGGATCCCAGGAAGATCGACCATGTCATCAGCAACCACACGGAAATGGACCACTCGGGAGGCCTTGCCCGGGTGATGCACCGGATCGGCGAGGACAAACCCCTTTACTGCTCCCAGATGGGGCACAAGAATCTCTCCCTCCATTTCCCCCAGAAGTGGAACTACCAGCCCGTCCAGAACGGCGGTGAGTTGAAGATCGGGAAGCGCACCCTGACCTTCCTGGAGACCAGGATGCTCCACTGGCCTGACAGCATGTTCACCTATGCCAAGGAGGACAGGATCCTCTTCTCCAGCGATGCCTTTGGGCAGCACTACGCCGGACTTGAGAGGTTCGACGATGAAATCGGCGATGCGATCATGCCCCATGCCCGGAAGTACTTTGCGAACATCCTTCTGCTTTACGCCCCCCTTATTCTGAAACTCGTGGACAAGGTCAACGAGATGGGCCTCCCGCTGGACATGATCTGCCCGGACCACGGGATCATGTGGCGAAAGGACCCTCTCAAGATCGTCAACGCCTATGTGGAATGGAGCCTCCAGAAACCCAGGAGAAAGGCCCTGGTGATCTACGACACCATGTGGCACAGCACTGAAAGAATGGCGGAGGCCATCGTGGAGTCCCTGGGCCGGGAAGGGGTCGAAGCCAAGTCCATGAACCTCCGGAGCTGGCATCGAAGCGATATCATGACAGAACTCCTGGACGCCGGGGCGGTCGTTGTCGGCTCCCCCACCCTCAACAACGGGTTGTTCCCCACGGTGAGCGACTTCCTGACCTACATGAAGGGGTTGAAGCCGATCAACAAGGTGGGCGCTGCCTTCGGTTCCTATGGCTGGAGCGGCGAGGCCGCCAAACTGGTCGCCAGGGAACTGCAGGAGGCGAAGTTCAAGCTGGTGGATCCCGGCCTGCGGATTCAATATGTGCCCGACAAGAACGGGATCGAGGCCTGCTACGACCTCGCGAAGAAGATCGCGGCCCAGTTGCCCGCGTAAATGAGGGGGCTCCCTGCCCAATGCAGAAGAAGGAACAGGTCGTGGTGGAACCGGGAAAGGAGAAATGCCCGGATTGTCACCAATGTCAGATGTGCAGCAAGAGCCGCTGCCGCCTGTGCCGACAGGAGTCTCCCGAGCCCGGGCACTGGGAATTGGGGACCGGCTTCACCTACGGACGTTATCTGGACTGGAAGAGGGGTCGAAAGGATGAGCAGGAGACCCCTTCTTGACCTGGGAGAGTGCACGGACTGCGAGTCCTGCGTGAGTCTCTGTGCTGACGTCTTTGTTCGCAATCCGGAAACCGGCCGGATCGAGGTGCGGGACCTTTCCGCATACCCCGAAGAAGAGATCCAATCGGCCATGAGCATGTGCCCGGCCGACTGCATAAGTTGGGAGGAGTCCTGAAAAAGGGTCCAGAGGCCATGCGAGAAGCCATCATCGAGGGCGTTGCCGAGGAACTGGGCCTGCCTCGGGATCGATGTCCTATCGAGGGCTCCATGGATCCCTGCACCGTCGTGATTGCAGGCGCTTCCGGCGACCTGACATCGCGAAAACTGGTCCCTGCCCTCTACAATCTCTACCTGAACGGGGGTCTGCCCACGCCTTTCCTCATCGTTGGCGCCAGCCGCACCAGAATGGCAAACGACCTGTTCAGGGAACGCATGAAGGAGGCGCTCAGGATATCCGGCAGTCCGGTGGAGGAGAAATGGCATGGTTTCGCAGATCGTCTCCACTACTATCCGATCGAGTACGATGATCCGAAATCCATTGCAGGCCTGGCCGATGCCCTCAGGAAACTGGACAAAGAGGCAGGCACCCGGGCAAACCGGATCTTCTACCTTGCCGTGCCCCCTTCCCTCTGCCGGACTGTATCCCGGATGATCGGCCAGGCGGGGCTCTCCGCCGAGTATGAATCGGGCAACGGTTGGTCCCGGATCGTGGTGGAGAAGCCCTTCGGGAAAGACCTCAAGAGCGCTGTGGAACTGGACCAGGGCCTGCACAAGGATTTCCGCGAGCACCAGATATTCAGGATCGACCACTACCTGGCCAAAGAGACCGTCCAGAACATCCTCATGTTCCGTTTTGCCAATGCCATCTTCGAACCCCTCTGGAACAGGCGGTATGTGGATCACGTGGACATCACCGCGGCCGAGACCCTGGGCGTGGAGCATCGGGCAGGGTACTATGATGAGGCAGGCGTGCTGAGGGACATGTTTCAGAATCACATGATGCAACTGCTTGCGCTCACCGCCATGGAACCGCCCTCCCTTTTCGAAGCGGACAGGGTGCTGGACGAGAAGGCCAAGGTCTACCGAAGCCTCAGGCCTTTTCCCGTGGACCACCTGCAGGACTTCCTGGTGCTGGGTCAGTACGCTGAGGGCAGCATGGAGGGAGCAAGGGTTCAGGCCTACAGGGACGAGCCCGGTGTCCAACACGATTCCCTCACCCCCACGTTTGCCAGGATGAAGGTTTTCATCGACAACTGGCGTTGGCAGGGCGTCCCCTTTTACCTCACCTCGGGCAAGAGGCTGGCCAGAAAACTGACTGAAATCGTCATCCATTTCAAGGAAGTGCCCCATTCCATGTTCCGCCGCACCCTTGGAGAGGAAATCAGCGCCAACCGTCTTATCCTGGGTATCTATCCGGACGAGAAGATCTCTCTCACCTTTCAGACGAAGAACCCGGGCCCCATCGTCTGTCTCCGATCCGTGACCATGGACTTCCACTATCAGGACAACGCAGGCCCCACCCTGGATGCCTATGAAAAGGTACTCCTGGATTGCATCCAGGGCGACCACATGCTCTTCTGGAGGCAGGACGGGGTGGAACTCTGCTGGTCCTTTCTGACCCCCATCCTGAGGGAGTGTGAAACGTGCAGCAACCGGCCGGAGATGCTCCATCCCTATGAATCGGGAAGTTGGGGGCCCGAGGCCGCAAGGGATCTTTAGAGTCTCATGTCCCATAAGTGCGTTGGCGATTGCCGGGCGACTGAAGGGCCGTCGGGGGGTGGTCTCTCGAGGCCGCAACGCATCTTTTTCGGTTTCACGTGATCGGGAGGCCATCAGGGCCTGAGTTCCAGGTCCGGCAGGGAATGATTCAGAGAGAAATGACAATCTCCAATCGAAGCATCGTCAAGGTCTTGGTCTTCATCGTTTTCATTGCTGCAGCCATCTATGTTGCGAGATTCACGCCCGTAAAACATGCCCTCACCGCCGAGGCGCTGGGCAATCTCTCTGAGAGGGCAGGCGTCTGGGCTCCGGTTCTGTATGTGATCTTCTACGCAGTGGGCGTGTGCCTGTTTCTCCCGGGAACCCTTTTGACCGGTCTTGGGGCGGCCGTCTTCGGCCCTTACTGGGGCTTTGTCTACGTGTGGGCAGGTGCCATGCTGGGGGCAGGAGGGGCATTCTGGATCGGCCGCACGCTGGGGAGGGAGTTTGCCGCCTCTCTGATCGGAGATCGACTGAAGAGGTATGATGAGGCCATCGAAAGGAACGGTTTTGCCGCGACCCTGTATCTCCGCCTCGTCTACTTTCCTTTCACACCGATGAATTTCGGCATGGGCCTGACGGCGGTCAGGTTCCGGGACTACTTCCTGGGAACGGGCCTGGGCATCATTGTGGGGACCTTCATCTTCACCTTTTTCATCGGCAGCATAAAAGAGGTATGGGCTTCGGGGGACTGGGGGCGATTGATCTCCTTAAAGGTTTTCTTCTCCATCGGTCTTTTCGTCTTTTCCTTTTTCATCCCCCGGATCGTCAAGCGCTTCCGGGGGGAGGAGTAGGTAGTCCGTGCAGCGACGCAGACAGTTCCTGTGCCGACTTCTTGCCTGCCATGGGGGACCACTTCCGGACAGGGATCCATTCGGAGATGATCATCAAACCTGAAATCATCGTTTCGGATGATGCCGCTCAGGCTGCGCACAAAGGGGCGGCCCTGCTCGCAGGATCCGTCAAGCAGTCCCTGATCGAGAGAAACCTTTTCGCCCTGGCCCTTTCCGGTGCGGCCACGCCGAGGTCCATGCACAGGACCTTTGCCCGGGAGCCGTATCGTTCTCACGTCCCGTGGCATCGGGTTCATGTCTTCTGGGTCGACGATCGGTGTGTCTGTCCCGGCGATCCTGCCAGCAATTACGGCGCGGCAAGGGCGGACCTGCTGGATCGGGTGCCCATCCCGGCCCGTCACGTCCATCCCATGCCTTTTGCCATGGAGCCCGGTGAGGGCGCCCTCTCCTATGAACAGGAGATGCGCGCGGTCCTCGAATCGGAAAAGGGCGAAGGTTTGTTCCTGGACATGATGTTTCTCGGGCTGGGCCTGGACGGACACGTGGCTTCTCTCTTTCCCGGGGACAAGTCCCTGGAAGAGCGCGATAGACTGGTGATCGCGGTCCGAGGGGGAGATCCCGATCTCCCCAGGCTGACCATGACGCTGCCGCTGATCAACCGCACGAGGCAGATCGTCTTTCTCGTGACGGGAAAGGACAAGGCGCCGGTTGTTCGATCCGTGCTGGAAGGTGAGGGAGAGGACCTGCCGGCCCGGCGGGTTCAGCCGCTGGAAGGCACTCTTACGTGGCTGCTGGACAGGGAGGCGGCCTCGATGATTCACCTCAGGGGATAAGCGATGGGGAAACGATCAGGAGATCCGACCCTTGTGCTCGCCGGGGATATCGGAGGGACCAAGACCCATATCGGACTCTTCCGCATGGGCAGCCATCGGCCCGAAGCGCTAGTGGTGGAAACCTATCTGAGCGGGGAAGCCACCCATCTCGAAGGGATCCTCGATCGTTTCCGGGAAAGCCACCAGATGCCGGTCGCGAGCGCCTGCTTCGGCATAGCAGGTCCCGTTTACCGGGGGATGTGCAGGACCACGAATCTTCCCTGGTTCGTATCAGAACGCGGCATCAGGAGGCGTTTCAAATGGGACCATGTCCGGCTGATCAACGACCTCGCCGCCACCGCCATGGCCGTCCCCCTGCTGGAAATCCGGGAACGGACCACCCTGAACAGGGCCAAGGCCCGGAAGGGTCAGAACATCGCCCTCCTGGCGCCTGGCACAGGGCTCGGCGAAGCCCTCCTCGTTCATCAGCATGGCGACTATATCCCCGTTTCGTCTGAGGCAGGCCACGTGGATTTCTCTCCCAACAGCGAGGAGGAGATCGATCTGTGGCGGTGCCTCCGGAAACGCTTCGGTCATGTCAGTCCCGAGAGAATCGTCTCGGGCCCCGGTCTTGTGAATATCTACAACTGGCTGAGAGCCGGAGGACGTTACAGGGAACCGCAGTGGCTCCGAAACAGACTTCAGGATGCGGACCCCGCAAGGGCTATCACGGAGACAGCCTTGAGAAAAGGGCATCCCCTTTGTTCCGAGACCATGCGGGTGTTTCTGTCCGTGTTCGGGGCCGTAGCCGGGAATCTGGCCCTCACCGGAATGGCCAGGGGTGGTGTCTACCTGGGAGGCGGGATCTCACCCAAGATCCTGCCTGCCCTGAGGCAGGGAGTCTTTCTGAAGGCCTTCTGCGACAAGGGAAGGTTCAGCGACTTCATGAAGACGATTCCCGTGCGTGTGATCCTGAATGAAAAGGCCCCGCTCTTGGGGGCCGCGGCGTGCGCTTTCAGGATGGATATTTGAGATTTGAAACCGGAAGACCGTAACCTTTCAAGCGCTGTTTCGGATTTTCGGTTTCAAGAACATGCGGAGGGAATATGGTCTTCAAAGACGTTGTGAATGAACGACGGTCGGTCAACTGCTTTGATGGAGAACCACTGGATTCCCCTGCTCCTGGCGGTAGGCTATTTCGACGAGAAGCAGAGGCTCCACCCGCCCGAGTGGAGAAAGACCTTTGAGGAGATCGTGGTGAGGCTCGGCTAGACAGGGATGGGTGCGGATTACAGAATCGTCGTCTTTACCCGCTACCCGGTGCCTGGTAGAAGCAAGACCCGGCTCATCCCCGCGCTGGGTCCCGCGGGAGCTGCAGAGGTGCAGCGCCGGCTCACCGAGGAGACACTGGCCAAGGCCAGGCGGTTTGCCTCCGACAGCGGTACCGAGACGGAGGTCTGCTTTGACGGCGGCACTTCCAGGCAGATGCGGCGCTGGCTCGGCCCGGGCCTGATCATGAGGCCTCAGAACGGGGCCGATCTGGGATCGCGGATGGAGTCCGCCTTTGACGATGCCTTCCGGGAAGGCTGCCGCCGCGTGGTCCTCCACGGCACCGATATCCCGGGACTCTCGGTGTCGCATCTCAGGGAGGCATTCAGTGCCCTCGACCGGCACGATCTTGTCCTCGGACCGAGCACGGACGGCGGCTACTGGCTCATGGGCCTCCGGAGACCGGTGCGGCTTTTTGAAGGCATCGAATGGGGAGAAGCCTCGGTCCTGGAGGCGACCCTCGCCAGGGCTGCGGCGCAGGGGCTGACGACTCATCTACTCAAGCCTCTTACGGACATCGACACGGCGGGTGATCTGAATGCGGTCCTGCCCGTCCTGGAGATCTCCCGGCCCTACGTCTCGGTGATCATACCGGCCCTCAACGAAGAAGAGAATGTGCAAAGGTGCATCCAGAGTGCAGCCGATCCTGATTCGGAGATCATCGTGGTGGACGGGGGAAGTGGGGATCATACTGTGCCAACGGCCCTGAGGGCAGGGGGACATGTGCTGCACAGCCGACCGGGACGGGGCCTGCAGCAAAACCTCGGGGCGGATGAGGCAAGGGGGGTTGTGATCCTCTTCCTGCATGCAGACACGATCCTGCCGGCCCGCTATGTGGGGCATGTCTTCGAGTGTCTGATGGATCCAAGGCTCTCCGCAGGCGCGTTTCGATTCAAAACCGATTTCGGCCATCCGCTCATGAGGATGATCGAGTGCCTCGTCAATTTCCGGTCCCGCTATCTGGGTTTGCCTTATGGAGACCAGGGCCTCTTCATGCGCAGGAACACCTTTCGATCCGCCGGAGGATTCCCATCGGTTCCGATTGCAGAAGATCTTCTCCTTGTGCGAAGGCTCGCATCGTTGGGCCGGGTGGAGATGGCAAAGGCGGCGGTCATTACATCCGGGAGAAAGTGGCAGCAACGCGGTATAGCGCGGACTACCGTGATGCATCAGATGGTGGTGATTGGGCTCCTTCTGGGGATTTCACCGAAGACCCTTGAGCGCATCAACAGGGGAGTGTGATCTCTTTTCGTTTGGGTGTTGTGAATGAAGGCCTGGCTGGTGAAACAAACCACACAATGCAGACATGGCCAGTTTGGCAAAAAGGGCGAGGGGGATTTGTCACTCATGGGATGAATAAAGGATGCGGATCTCATCGCCGCACCGGACGGTGCCGCCATTCAACACCCGGGCGAAGACGCCCTCCCGGGGCATGATGCAGTCCCCGGCCAGATAATAGATGGCGCACCTATTGTGGCATTCCTTGCCGATCTGGGTGATCTCCACGAGGGCGGAATCACCGAGCTGGAGTTGCGTGCCTACCGGCAGCTTCAGCCAGTCGACCCCCTCGGTTGCCACGTTTTCGGCAAAATCGCCGAAGGTCACGTCGAGGCCTTTGGCACGTGCACGCTCGATACTCTCGGAGGCGAGGAAACTGACCTGGCGGTGCCAGGGACCCGCATGGGCATCCCCCTCGATCCCATGTTCCTGGACCAGCGTGGCCTCTTGGACCTGGACCTTGCGGGTGCCCTTCTTCTTGCTGACAGCGATAGAGGTGATTTTCATGGAATCAGATGATTTCGTGCTTACCTTTTCAGGACAAGATAGGAAGCGCAACGTGCTGTGTCAATAGGAGCGGGGCCGCGGACGTTACAGGGTATATCACGTATTCGTCATGAAACGGCGAATGAGAACAGAAACGCTCAAATTGAAGAGGAGGGCTGAACATGAAGACGTATCTGATCATCGGGAACGGGGTTGCAGGAACCACGGCTGCCGAACATATCCGCAAACAGGATCCGAAGGGCAAGATCACCATGGTCACCGAGGAGGATACGCCTTTCTATTACAGGATCCGGTTGCCCGAGATCATATCCGGTGATGTGAAACAGGAAGACCTGCTTGCCAAGAAGGAGGCGTGGTACGAGGATCAGGGCATCGATCTCAGGCTCAGTACCCGCGTGACCGGGGCGGAGCCCGGGCAGAAGACCCTTGTCACGCAGAAAGGCGAGAAGCTTTCCTGCGATACCCTCCTCATCGCGGCAGGGAGTCGCTCCTTCATCCCTCCCATGAAGGGAGCCGAGAAGAAGGGGGTATTTGCGCTTCGCTCCATACAGGACGCCCGGGACATATCCGCGTGGGCGAGAGGCGCGGAAAATGTGGTCCTCATCGGCGGCGGACTCCTGGGTCTTGAGGCGGGGAACGCCCTGCGAAAACTTTCCAAGAAGCTCACGGTGGTGGAGTTCTTCCCGAGGCTTCTCCCCAGACAACTGGATGTGGACGGGGCGAAGAGGCTGCAGGCCATTATGGAGGGGATGGGTTTTTCCTTCCGGCTGGGCGCCAAGACCCAGGAGATCACAGGGGAGAATGGCGTCACAGGGGTCTTGCTGGAGGGAGGGGAGCATCTACCAGCTGAGATGGTGATCATCTCTGCAGGCGTCCGGCCGAACCTGGACCTGGCCAAAGCCCTGGGCCTGGACGCGGACAAGGGGATCAAGGTGGACGATCACCTTCGAACCAGTGTGACTGGCATCTATGCCGCAGGCGATGTGGCCGAGTTCAGGGGTATCCCGTACGGCATCTGGACCGCGGCCATGGAACAGGGAAAACTCGCGGGCCTCAACATGGCCGGCGACGATGCCACCTACCAGGGCACCACCATGGCGAACACCCTGAAGGTGGTGGGTATCGATCTCGCTTCTGCCGGCGACATTGACGCGGAGAACAAGTTTGAGTCGCGGGTGGTGGCGGATGAGAAGGCCTACAGGAAGCTGGTCATCGACCAGAATCGCATCATCGGATGCATCATGCTGGGAGACACCAAGGGCTTCACCAAGATCACCAGGATGATGACCGATCAGCAGGATGTGTCGAAGGTCACAGAATCCATTCTGTGACGGTGCACGGCACAAGGTGCAGGGTGCAAGGTTAGATACGTGTACGTGAAACACGCCGGCGTACATCGAACGAACAAGAAGAGACCTTGAACCCTGAACCTTGAACCGGGAACCCTCATGGTCCATTACACCGGCATCCATCATCTTGCCATGGCCACCAGGGACATGGACCGGACGATCCGCTTCTGGCGGGACCTGCTGGGCCTGCGTCTGGTGGCCGGCCTCGGCAGGCCCGGATACAGGCACTACTTCTTCGAGATCTCCGAGCACGACATGATCGCCTTTTTTGAATGGCCCGACGTGGAGGAGATCCCTCTCAAGGATCACGGCGTCCCCGTGAAAAGCTCTCTCGCCTTCGACCACGTATCCTTGGAGGTGGCAGGAGAGGAGGATCTCTGGGACGTCAAAGACCATCTGGAGGCAGCGGGCATCTGGGTCTCGGAGGTGGTGGACCACGGTTTCATCCACTCCATCTACACTTTCGATCCCAACAACATCCCCATCGAGTTCAGCGCCCCCGTTGCAGGGGTGGATCTCCGCAGGCATCCCCGCATGAAGGACAGGAAA
Source organism: Deltaproteobacteria bacterium (assembly GCA_016926135.1). The sequence goes on along the minus strand of JAFGPH010000114.1, from coordinate 3,405 downwards.
CCATCCGGCGCAGCCCTGGAGGGCACTGACCCCCAGCCCGGAAACTGGCCCAGGGTCAAGAGGCCGACGCCCCCCGATGAACGCGTCGTGTACCCCGGCGAAGGGACAATCCTTACCGAGAAAGAGGAATAAGGCGATTTCGGGCATGAGAGACTTGAACAGGCATCATCTTTCTATTATAATCTTTCGTCAAATTGCCATGGGACACGAAAGGAGGTGGTGACATGTTACACACCCGGCTCGACCGGGTCCTGGTCATTGCGCTGTTTCTCTTTTCCGGATGTGGTACCATCATTCCGAATACCAAACCGGGCACAGAACACCCTCCCCAAGAAAGCCGGGTCGAGTTGGAAAGTGCCGCTGGAGAATCAAGAGAAGCGGGCTCGCCTTTGGATGAATCGGACCAGGCCGAATCGCTGGCACACAAACCATTCAGCCCTTCTAAAGACAACCTTTCCTACTCTCCCTACAAAGACGAAGAGCCGAGCGACAGGAGAAGCGCCTCTTGCGGGACCGATCGTCCGCCTTTCTCTCGTAACGGTCCCGTGAGCAAGGATCAGGAGTGGATCGATACGGCGCTCGATCTGCTTCAAGCCTCCAACGACTACTGGGAGCAGGGAGATGTGGATGCCGCTATCAATACACTGGACAAGGCCTATTCCCTGATCCTGAGGGTGGATGAGGAAGAAAGCCCCGACCTGGTTCAGCAGAAGGAAGACCTTCGGTTCACGATTTCAAAACGCATCCTGGAGGCCTACGCCTCCCGGTTCAGGGTGGCCAACGGCTCCCACAACGCCATTCCCCTGGTCATGAACCGGCATGTGGAGAGGGCTCTCGACCTTTTCAAGGGCAAGGAAAGAGACTTCTTCCTGAGCGCCTATCAACGTTCCGGCAGGTATCGCCCAGCCATCCTGAAGACCCTGAGGGAGGCGGGGCTTCCCGAGGAGATCTCCTGGCTCCCCCTCATTGAGAGCGGTTTCAAGGTGAGGGCCTTTTCCAGGGCCAGGGCCCTGGGGTTGTGGCAGTTCATCGCTTCCACAGGGTACAAGTTCGGCCTCAAAAGGGACCGGTGGATCGATGAGCGAATGGATCCCGAGAAATCGACAAAGGCCGCCATCGCCTATCTCAAGGAACTCCATCACATGTTCGGGGACTGGACCACAGCCCTGGCTGCTTACAACTGCGGTGAATACGCGGTCCTCAAACGCATCAGGACTCAGAGGATCAACTACCTCGACAATTTCTGGGACCTCTATGAAAAGCTTCCCAGGGAGACCGCCTTCTATGTCCCGCAATTCTTGGCCGTCTTGCATATCCTCAACGACCCGGAGGCACATGGCATGACCCTCCCCCCTCTGGAGGAACCCGTGGAGACAGAGGGGGTCACCATCAGCAGACAGGTCCACCTGAAGAACATTGCCGATCTCATCGGCGTGGAGGAGAAGACCCTCCAGGAACTCAACGCGGCGCTCCGTCGCAACGTGACACCGGACAGCCCCTATGAGATCGCGGTGCCTCTGGGCAAAGGAGACCTGCTTCTTGCCAAACTGGACGATATTCCGGCCTGGCGGAAACCCGTGCCGACCTATTATGTGCACAGGGTGCGCAGCGGGGAAAACCTTTCCACCATTGCGTGCAAATACCGCACCTCGGTGAGGGCCATCATGGCCATGAACGGCCTGAGGGATAAGGACTTCCTGAGGGTGGGTGCACGGCTCCGGGTGCCCATGAACGGCCGGCGCGTGTCTTCCCTGGAGACGCCTCCCCGCCAGTCGGACGGACTCAAGGGTAAGGTCCTGACCTACGAGGTTCGAAAGGGAGATTCCCTCTGGAAGATTGCAGGGCGTCACAATACGACCACCAAGATGATCGTCTCCCTTAACCAGCTCAGGAGCACCCGACTGAGGGTAGGGCAGGTCCTCAAGGTGCCGGCATGGTCCACGACTTCAAAGCCCGTCCAGACCAGGACCTATCGAGTCAAGAAGGGAGATTCTCCATACCTGGTGGCCCGGAGGCACCAGATGGATCTTTCGGAATTTCTTTCTCTCAACAAACTCACGCCAAGGAGCACCATCTTCCCGGGGCAGGAACTGCTCATCCGGGCGGATTGACAGGCCGTCGCGCCCTTTGTCAAAAACAACTGGGGACGTTGAGCCTGCGCAGGGCCTCCTTCCTGCTGGCGATAGGGGGATCGTACTTCGTATCCCTCGGCACTCTTTCCATCCGGATCTTTCCTCCCACCCATTGAACCACGAGCTTTCTGAAGGGGGAATTCAGCCCGCTCTGTTGGAGGGGAATGCGAGAGAGGGTGAAATGCATCATCCGGACCGGGCTCCAGCGGGCAGGGCAATAGCGGACGGGATCGAATTCGAAGAACTCATTCATCAGGATGGCACGGACGAGCACGTGCCTTGGGGGGGAAGGGATAGCCTTTCCAAGCCTCTTTTCGATCTGGGCCCTGATGGAACGTCTCAAGCCGTTTCCCACCACCTGGGTGGGGAACTCATCTCCCGGAGGCTGCTCACCGAAGTTCCTCTTGACCACGGCGAGGTCGCCCAGAATCTTCCTCGTGTCCCAGAAATCCAGGTCCGTGTAGACGTGGTAGTCGTAATCGGTTCGGCTGGGATGGCAATGGATGATACGGGCCATGTCAGTCTGTGCCCTCCTCTATGTACAAACATAGCCATGAAAGCTCCCCATGGCAAGTATGCCCTCCCTTGGGATTGCCGGAAGCCTCACCAGACGGTGTCCACGTGAGGGTACTGGAGGAGCTTTCTGTCGGCCGTGAGGATAGTCTGGTTGTTCACTCTCGCTGTGGCTGTGAAGATGCGGTTTGCCGGATCCGCACAGAACTCAGCTGGCAGGGAATAGGCCTTTTCTATGATCTAGAACTGACTTGACAAGGAATCGGTCACGGACTATATTCCCATTAAGGAATATTTTGTGAGGTACGTATGAAGCAGTTCACCAAGGTCATGAAGGCCCTCTCCGATCCGAACAGGGTCAAGATCATCAAGATGCTCCAGCACAAGAGAATGTGCGTGTGCGAATTGCGGGAGGCCCTTCAGATCTCCCAGCCGAGCGTTTCGAAGCACCTGAAAATTCTGGAAGATGCCGATCTTGTAGCAAACACCAAAGACGGGCTCTGGGTAAATTATTACCTCACCGACGGCAGCCGGTCCCCTTATGTGGCCAGCCTTCTGGGGAATCTCAGGCACTGGCTGGAGGATGAGCCCGAGGTGGAGGAACTGGTGAAGAAGATCCCCTTCATTCGAAGGGAGGAGGTATGCGGTAAATAGTCCTCAAAAAAATTTGCCCATCATTGCTGTCCAAGATAAGTTGAAGTTCCGCTTTGATCCCTAAGATCTCAAGTAGTTGCCTCCCCGATAGGGGGATTTGCGAATT